>CAZFQW010000268.1:0-5449 GCA_964521225.1 uncultured Roseobacteraceae bacterium | reverse complement strand
AAGGCGGGCAAAGCTTAACTAATATGCGAGTAGTACGCTCTAATAATATTGGCAATTTGCGCTGGGATAGGTTTTATGGTGCCAATAATGCAAATATCGAAGCAGAGGATATACAAAAAGATACCCCAGGATATATATTAGTAGGCACTGCAACGGTCAATAATTTAGAAGATTTAATTGCCGTAAAAATTGATGAAAGCGGAGATGTTATTTGGCAAACCGTATTCTCAGGCTCTCAAAATGATGAGGATATGACATCGGTAGCACCCCTAATAGGAGGAGGTTACGCAGTAGCGGGAGTAGCAAGCCTACCAGGGCTTGACGAGGGAAGTTTTATTATTATCTATTTGCTCGATGGGCAAGGAACCGTAACAAGTTCGGCAACTTATGGAAGATTAGAAGAGGGAACTGATTTAGCCAACTCCATAGTTCAGACAAGAGAAGGGAGCTTTGCCATTGTCGGAACAGTTGCCTTCGAAACCAACGAAATGATGTGTTTAATTAAGATAGAGCCTTCGGCATTTAGCCCAATCAACTGAACTAAATAACAAAAACCACGTTGCAAAAAATTATATATTCCGACGACTAACGATAATAATCAAAAGCCTTTATCCTATCTGTGACATCAATAATTAGTTAAATGGTGAAATACTTTCATTATTTCAACTAATTTTATGTGTGCCTAAAATTTCATTTTAAAGACCATACTTTTCGCTAGAAATACACCACTATGAGAACGATTTTACTGTTTGTTTTTTTATTGTTTGGAATAACTGCTTTGGCTCAAACAAACCCTGTATTCACTGCTTCAACTACCGCAGAAAGCTATGCTGAGAATGGTACAGGTGATGTGTTTGATTTTAATGCAAATGATGGAGATGGAGGGGCGAATGAGGTAGGAATAACATATTCTCTGTTAGGAACAGATGCTGGTGATTTTAGCATTTCGGCTACGGGGATATTAACTTTTGTCGCTTCACCCGATTTTGAAAATCCCGTAGATGCAGGTACAAATAACGTCTACAACGTTACGGTTAGAGCTACCGATGGTGATGGTAACACGGACGTAGCAGTGGTGATAACTGTAACTGATGTTGCAGAAAGCAATCCAACAATAACCACGGGAGCTGTAACTAACCGATTATTTGATAGGGCAACTGTAGGATATAACGTTGGAGCGGTGGGTAGTCCTACAGCGCAAAAAAATGGAGTAATTTACTACATTGCTGATGGTAACGATTATACATTGGCAGATGTAGGAAGCAATACAACTGGTACACCGAGTGGTAATCCTATCCTAGAGAGTTCTACAGCTGATAATACAACCGGAAATAAAACAAGAATACCCACAGGCTTAACAGCCGCAACAGAATATAGCGCTAGACCATTTGCATCAAGAAATAATGACTCTAATGCAGGCTACGGCGCAAGAGTAGATTTTTGGACGTTGGATACTCAACCAAATGTTGTGAGTACCCTAACAGTAGCTAGTGTAACCAATACGCAGGTAAACTTAAGTTGGGTAGCCCCAACAGGAGGAGCAGATAGATACTACTTACTTGGAATCACTAACTCAGGGCCTAATCAAACTGCTTTGGATAATGATTTTGCTAATGATGTAGCCGATGGAGTAGCTGCAGCTGCACAAACAAATATCAATTCACCATTTACAGATGCAGTATCAACTACCTCTACAACAATATCTAGTCTTGCAGCAGAAACACGGTATTATGTGGGTATTGTGCCTTTCAACATTGGCGGAAATGTAGCAACTAGTAACTATAATACTTCTAATCCTGCAACTAATACATTTTGGACTCTCTCAGACCCTCCAACAGTGCACTCTACACTTGCGGCAAGTGCAGTGAGTTCAACCTCAGTAAAACTAGACTTTGTAGGAGCAGGAACGTTAGGAGTAGAAGCTGATGGCTATTTGTTATTAAGAAAAACGTCTCCCTTCATCGAACCGGTCGATTACGCATTTATCAGCAATGGTGTGGCTCCTCCTGCTAATGGAACGGTATCCGGAGGGACAACGGTGGTTCAAAATATTACATCGGGGATTACCTTCACCAATACGGGACTCACCACAGGTACTACTTACCACTATGCGCTTATTCCTTATAAATACAATGGCACAGACGATGAAACCTACAATTATTTGAATGATGATGCATCCGTGCCTAATGCTTCTGCCACTCCTAATGCCGCTAATATCACAGCACCTTCGCTTACAGTGTGTGAAGGTGCCGAGACTTTTGGTAATTTGGGGGATATCGTAATTGCTGAAAATGGGAATGGCGATTTTGTGAGTTCTGGCGGGAGCGACGTAACGCTTAAACTCAATATGCCTGCTAATTATAAGCTACAAGCTGGGGTGGGGAGCGTAACTATTTCAGGGGCTGATATTTCATCGACCCCTCCCAATATTTTTGTAAATGAAGATAATTTGATTGTGGTGTACAGTGTTTCGGGGGCTACAAATAATAATGACGAGATACGCATTACAGGTTTGAAAGTACGTGCAGGAGCAGGGGCTACCGATGGCAGTAACATTAGATTTGATGTGAGTAGCAGCGGAGTGATTAGCGGTGTTACAGGAGCTACCAATTTTGCCACTTTGAATGTAGATGGCCCGGTAAATTTACAAACGCTTCAATCTAATTATCCCGGCTGTGGTAGGGCATTGTTCCAATTAAGCACCAATGTTGCCGTAACGGGAGGGAATGCGCTTTGGTCGTTACAGTCGGGAGCAGGAACCTTTACCCCCTCGTCAGCAAGCACAACGCCTACGGCAAATTACACCCCCAATGGTGCGGAAAGTTCAGCTACTTTTCGGTTAACTTCTACCGCAGGAGGGTGTACCACGGTGTTTAAAGAAATTACAGTTAATTTCAACGACTTACCGACTACTCCGGGGACAATCACGCCCTCTATGGCTAGCCCTTGTTCAGGGACAACAGGCGTACAATATCAAATTACTGGAGCAATTGCTACCAACAGCTATGTTTGGGAAATTTCGCCTTCAACGGGTTGGATGGCACAATCGAGTTTAACCACAACAGGTGCAACAACCTCTAGTATCATTATCGATTGGGCAGAAAATACTACTAGCGATGTTGCCTACACTATTTCTGCGAAGGCAGTTACTCCCCAAGGTTGTGAAGATGCAACACCAACAGAATTAACGTCGCATACCGTAAAAAGAATACCTAACGTAATAGCAAACCCGTTAGGCTCCTCTTCTTATCCTAGCGACAATACTACTGCGCTTCCCCTCAGCGGCACTTCAGGCGGTACCCCTACCTTAGGGACTTGGAGTGGTGCAGGTGTTATATTCGATGCTTTTAACAATAGGTATGCATTTAGGCCGTCATTAGCGGGTAATCCTAAATCTCCAGCAACTACATTATATAATTTAACATATACAGTAACCGCAAATGGCTGCCCCGTTTCCAAAATAATTCCGGTTACCATTACCGACCCCTCTGCTTCGGGTATTTTGGGCTTAGGAAATGGGAAATTTGCCATTTATGATAGCGATGTAAATCTGACTTTGAACGTGCCTGCCCCACCTGATAAAGATGATTTTCTTTTTGATGACCCCGGTACGTGCGATGTGCCAAAAGTTTTTTCTTCGCCAACCTTGTCTACGGGGTCCGGCTTGGCTTTTCAAATTACACAAAATACACCTACGGGCAATTGTAATCCTACTACTCCTAATATTGCAAGGGCGACTTTCAGACCTACTCAAACAGGCGTAACAACGGAAAACACCTCTGTAGGGCATACCCTCCAATTTGGCACAGCACCTGAAGGAATTACTGTTTATGCACGCCCTGCAAGTCCTATAGTTTCGGCAACGAGTATATCGCTCTGTGAAGGAGAGGATATTTCATCTCAAAACCTTACGATAACGGGAAATAATGGAGCAACTTCTTCTCAACCTATTAAATACAGATGGTATCAAACCGCCAATCCTAACCCCGGTAATAATATTTTCGCTACACCGAGTTTAACGAATCTTATTCCTGCTTTAGATGGGCCAGACAACGACGGTACAACTGCTACAACAGCAAGCTATACCAATTTAGGCGTAAGTACTGCTACGGGAGGAACTACCAGAACGGTTTGGCTAACTCAAGTGATAGAAGACGATGGCACCTTTGCAGGGGTAGAAAGCCTTCCTGTAGAAATCACGTTTACCGTGAAAAATCAACCTAAAACAACTAATTTAACTTTAACTAGCGGTTCAACTACCTATTGCGACAACGAAAATTTAGAGATACTCGAAGTAACTTCCACTTTCCCAACGGGAAGCTCTTTCAACTGGGAATGGTCAACAGATAATTTTACTACTACTATTTCAGCGGCTCAAATTGCCTCAACGGCAACGAGTAGCCGTTTTATAGGTCAACCCGTACTTACTACAGGAGCACCTCCTACCTATTATGTAAGGCAAATAGTAGAAGGCTGTGTAGGGGAAACTTTCACCATAAATATTACGGTAAACCCAATACCTGCAACGCCTACATTATCTGTGCCGGGAGGCCCTGCCGATATTTGTGAAGGTACTGCCCCTGCAACGTTTACCATCAATGGAGCTGGTGCTTCTTCTGTGTGGGAAGTTTCAGAAACCTCTGCAACTACAGATTTTGATGGCGATGGTACGCTTACCTCAGGAGTTACCTTCGAAACCAATGGTGCAAGCACTATTTTAAACCACGGTGCGGTAACACTTTCTGCAACAAAAAAGTATTGGGTGCGCCAAATTATTAATGGTTGCCCTAGTGTACCTTTAGAGGTTACCTTCCCTGTAAATGCAAATCCTCCACAACCTTCTGATATTACAACTGCCACCAAGTTGGTGTATTGCGAAGATGCCACAGATTTAGAACTCAGAGCACAAGGATCTAATCTTGCAGGGTATATTTGGCAGTGGTCGTTAGATAACACCACCTATTTTGATAGCACCAACGAGCCTGCAGGCTATGCAATTACAAATGCTGGAAATGTGTCTACTTTAACAAGTACAACTGCTTTAGGAACGACACCGGCAGACCAAAATTTTTGGGTGCGCCAAGTCAACACAAATGGCTCGCTCAATTGTAACGGTGCTGAAAGAGAAATTAACATTGTAGTCAATCCTGAACCTAACCAACCAACAATTACCACCGCCCCTACGGAAACCTGCGATTTTGATACACCAAGTGTTCCCATAATAGAGCAAAATAGTGCAACCCCTTCCGTTATCCGTTGGGAATGGACAAGCGATGACCCCTCAGGCACGCCTACGTGGTATGCTACCAACACTACCAATACAATTTTTGGGGCAGGGACTCTAGGTGCTGTAAATATATTAGTGGCTAACTCTATAGAAACAGGACCTAGCAGAGCTAGAACCCGATTAATACACCAATCTCCGTTAACTACAACCACTTCGTATTGG
>CAZFQW010000267.1:0-5456 GCA_964521225.1 uncultured Roseobacteraceae bacterium | reverse complement strand
TTTTTGCTTACTCTCTCTTAATTGCTGTAATGAAAAAGATAAGTGCTTTTACAGTTACTTTAAGCAACAACTTATCTCCTATTTATGGAATTTTAATAGCCTTGGTACTTTCGAGTAAAAACGAGCAGATGAATATCTATTTTTATTCGGGAGCAACAATTATTGTAGCTTCTGTGATTGCCTTTCCGGTAGTGCAACTGTTCTTTAAAGAGATGCCTTCAAAAGGAGTTAAAACAGTTAAAAAGAAAAAAGTGAGCAAAGAAATAGAGGCTATTCGCAAAGCGATTGAAGATGAGGAAAGAGAACGAGAACGGCAGAACCGAGATAATTTAAACTAATAAGGAAATACAAAAAGTAGAATCAGCCCAATTCCCAATCCGACCAAAAATAAGTTTTGTAAAAAAGTAAGTTGATGAACTCCCTTCGCTGGGGCCTCTTTTAAAAACATGAAATAGGGGAGTTTCAAATAATAAAATAAAGAGACTACCGTATTCAGTACTCCCACCACAAATATCCAAAGTAGTGCCTGATGGTTACTATGTTGATACATCTCCCAAAGGCTACTAAAAATCAGGAATTTACCAATGAATCCCGCAGTAGGAGGTAAGCCCGTAAGCGAAATCATGCAAATGACGGCTATAATTCCTATGAGAGGAGTGCGCTTTCCAAGACCACTAAAGCTTGATAGTTCCGATGAGTTACTAAGCCAATCGATGAGAACGAAGGCTGTGAGGTTCATCAAAATATAAATCTTAAAGTAAAAAAGAAGAATTTTGAAGTCGACTGCCGTAACTGAAAGTGCTACAAGTAACAAGCCTGCTTGTGCGATAGACGAGTAGCCCATCATTCTAGTGATATTTTGTTGCTTGAGGGCAGAAAAATTACCCCAGCCAACGGAAACTATGCCAACAATTCCAATTAATATTTTAGAGGAATTTGTAGGGAGGATAAACCCAAAAGAATTGGCTACATGGTACAGTAGGTAAACGCCTGCCAGCTTGGGAACAATTGAAAAAAATGCGGTAACAGGTACAGGTGCAGACTGATACACAGCGGGAACCCAAATTTGAAAAGGAACGGCTGCAATTTTAAAAAGAACAGCACTAACGGACAATAAAAAGCCAACCACTAGCAAAGGTTCATTGGGGGCAGCCGATACACTGAATGCGAGAGAACCAGTAAATCCATAAATCCATGAAATACCATATAGCATTAGCGCAGAAGAAAAAGCACCAATAATTAAGTATTTAATACTTGCCTCGGCACTTTTTTTCTCAAACCTAAATATTGCCAAGGTGTAAGCAGAAATAGAAGCTAATTCAATAGATAAATACAACGAAATCCAGTGGTTTGCCATTAGCATTCCGTGCGCCCCTAGCAATAAACTTAACCAAAAAATGCGCTCTTCCCCAAAGCCTATTTGTTTATTTTTGGTTTGATTTGATGGATGGCTAACTTTCAATGTGTAAATCAATAAACAGCCAATTGTGGCAAAATCGAGCAGGTATTTTATTTGAATGATGGTTTCATTCAGGTGCAACATTCCTGAAAAAAAGCTAAGTTCAGTCGCAATTTCTCCTTGTAAAGAGTTAAGAAGAATTACTGCCCCTAAACCAAAGTAAGTAAGGGTTTCAATTACCTTTTTACTTTTATTGAGCAGAATTAAATCGAGAATAATAATCCCTATAATGGTAGCAATAATTCCGGCTTCTGGTAAGAAGCGGAAAAGTGAATTGCTTGTGTCTTTGAGCTGCTGACTTAATTCCATACTAGAATAACTTATGGTTGAAAGTCGTTGAGAAAAGAGAAAATATTTCTTAAGAACTGGCTTGTAAAAGGAGAAATATAATCCAATGCTAATGAGGGGAAGATACCAAACAGAAAGGTGATAGAAGCTAGGGAAGCTAAGAGTAACGTTTCCCTTAAATTAAGCTCGGTTAGCTGCTGTTTCCAATCTTTGTATTTTAAAGAAAAATCGCCTAAAAACATTCTTTGCAAGGTCCAAAGGTAATAACTGGCGCCTAATACTAAGCCTAAAGTGGCTACTATGGCAATCCATGCGGGAATAAACGCTGACTTAAACGCTCCTAAAAATACCATCAGTTCGGCAACAAAGCCCGAGAAACCGGGCAGCCCTAAAGAAGCAAAAAAAGCAATGCTTGTAAAGCCTGTATAAATAGGGAGTTTCTGCGCCAACCCTTTATAGTTTTCCATCTCTAAATTGTGGGTTCTTGCATATAAAACACCTGCTATTAAGAACAGCATTGGGGAAATAATACCATGGCTTAACATCTGAAAAATAGCGCCGGTAACTCCTTCGTCGGTGAGTGCAGCAACGCCTAAAAGCACAAAGCCCATGTGGGCAATGGAAGAGTAGGCAATCATCTTTTTGAGGTTTTGAGTACCTAATGCTATAAGGGAAGCATAAATAATAGAAATGAAGCCTACTATGGCTATAAACGCGCTAAAGTATTGTGCTGCATCGGGGAATATAGGGTAGGCAATTCTTATGATACCATACCCCCCCACTTTTAAGAGTAAGCCCGCTAAAATCACCGAAATGGGGGTGGGGGCTTCAACGTGTGCATCTGGTAGCCAAGTATGTACTGGTATGGCAGGCAGTTTTATGATGAACCCAATTAGCAAGCAGAGGAAAATAATGTTTCGGACGGATGTCCCAAAAAGTTGGGCTTCGCTATTGGGGTGTAGCCAACTGTTGGGTAAATAATTTTTCACTTCCATCATGTGCTTAAACTGGAAAGTGTTCACAATTTTCTCTTTCCCAATAGCATTAGATTGAATTGCTGAGTGAACACTTTCAATTGTAGAAAGCTGTGCCGTTTGCTGAGTCGCTTCGGGATTGATAACCGATGAGTAGAGGGCAATCATCCCTACTAAAATAAAAATAGACCCTAAAAGCGTGTAGAGAAAAAATTTGATGGCTGCATATTCTTTCCGTTCTCCACCCCAAATTCCTATCAGGAAATACATAGGAAAAAGCATGAATTCGAAAAATAGGTAGAAAAGGAAAAAATCGAATGCTAGAAAACAGCCCATAATGCTACCTCCTAAAAGCAATAGCAAAGCAAAGTACCCTTGCGTTTGTTTTTTTATGGTATCTGCGGTTGAGGCAATTGCACCAATCAGCATAATAAATCCTGAGAGGACTATAAAAAGCAGGTTAAGCCCATCGACCCCAACAATATAGTCGGCGGCTAATATTACCTCTCCTTCCGAATTGGTAAGCCGTATCCACTTAGCGCTTTCAACTTGCATTGCAGTACTTTCGTAGCCTATCAATAGAAATAGGGAAAGAATGAATTGAAGGGAAAAAGCAGCAATAGCCACATAACGATGATTTTTTGCCTTCGCTTTGGGCATCATCATTAAAATGGGGATGAACAGTAGCGGTGTAAATAGGATGGTTGTAAGTAAAAATCCCTGCATAAGTGCCTTTTCAAAAGTCAGAATTACGGTGTCAAATTTACAATCGATTCGCTATTAAACAACAGAAGAAAAAATCCCATAGAATAACAAACCTATGGAAACCAGTAATACTATGGTTCCTATTACCAATGTTTGAATTGCTTTCCCTTGAAAGCCTCCCGTAAAGCCTCCCGTTTTATAAATGCTTTGTGAAATCACATTTACAAAACCATCAATAATAAATTTATCGACCCACCGGGAAATATGTCCTAAAACAACCACAAAAACGGCTAGGTGGTCGATAAAGCCATCAAGAACTTTTTTTTCTGAATTGAATGTAAATACTGAAAACCTGGTAACTAAATCAGGGATTTTTTTGGCAAAAAGTTTATCAAAATAAAAGAAATTAAGCCCCATATTTTGGATTGGGTCCAACAAGTTAGAAAGTTGTTTTTTAAATTGCTTGCCTTTCTCTGTTGTATAAACACCTGTGGCAGAAATAATTCCTGAAACGGCTAAAACTATTGAGAAGATGAACACTGTATAGGAAGAAGGTAATGCGCTATTAATATTAACCCACCAGTTGTTTCGTGTGTCGAAAGGCGATAGGGAAAATCCAATCCATAAACTCATGAGCGATAGAATTATTAAAGGGATTTTTATTGCCGCCTTAGGAGGCTGAATAATGTTGCTTAACTGTTCTGGAAGTTTTCCCCACATACTTAAAATAATGAGTCTGCTGATATAAAATGCCGTTAGGAAAGAGGCGGAAAACAGCAGAATGGCAATCAAAGAATGGTTTTCGGTTGCTAATAAAATGGCTTCTTTTGAAAGGAAGCCCGAAAATAACGGCAAGCCGGCAAGCGAAGCACCACTGAGCATAAGTGCAAAAAAAGTAGTGGGTAGTTTTTTCCTTAACCCCCCCATATTTCTTAAATCTTGAGGGTCGTTAGGAGCAGCATGTAAGGCATGTATGATTGAACCTGCTGAAAGAAAAAGACTGGCTTTAAAAAATGCGTGTGTTGTTAAATGGAAAAGGGCTACATCGGGCGTTGCCAAACCGATGGCGGTTATCATAAAACCTAACTGTGAAATGGTTGAATAGGCAAGCACCTTTTTGATATCGTACTGAAAAACCGCTGCAATAGCTGCTAAAAACGCAGTAAGACTACCTACAATACTAATGATGGCAAGTACCTCAGGAGTTGTGAGTAAAAAGCTGACCCTTACCAAAAGGTACACGCCCGCAGCCACCATAGTTGCTGCATGAATTAAGGCTGAAACAGGTGTTGGCCCCTCCATGGCATCGGGCAACCAAATGGCTAGAGGTAATTGTGCCGATTTTGCCATTGCTCCTAAAAAAAAGCAAAGCCCTATGCCCACAAGATGTATATAAGTAACTGAAAGATTATCGAATATAACCTGCGATAATTCCGAAATACTTGTAGTGCCAGCCCAATGAGCCATCATAATTCCTATTAAGAAAAAGGCATCGCCAATTCGGTTGATGATAAATGCTTTTTTGGCTGCGCTGGCTGCGCTTTTCTTATGCTGCCAAAATCCTATGAGCAAATACGAGCTAAAGCCTACTAATTCCCAAAAAAAATAGAATAAAATGAGGTTATCCATAATTACCATGGCATTCATGGCAAAAGTGAACAGCCCTAAGTAAGAGAAATAGCGTACAAAGTGCTTGTCGCCTTTCATGTAAGTAGTAGAAAAGAGATGTACTAATGCTGAAATAGCATTGATGACAATCAGCATTTTTAGGGAAATATGATCTACATTCAGTTGGATATTTACCTGTATTTCTCCCAGTTTTAGCCACTGCCACGCAAGAGAATTATAAAAATTGGAGCTTCCATTCAACAAAAGAATAAAAGAAAAAAAGAAAGAAAGCGAAGCACAAGCAGTAGCTACAGCCCCGCTATTTTTCCTGAAAAAACGCTTCCCTACTTGAAGCAAAATAAATGAGAGTAGGGGGAGAGTAATAACTAAAAACAATATCATCAGAAGAAATTCTATTTTAT
>CAZFQW010000266.1:0-5466 GCA_964521225.1 uncultured Roseobacteraceae bacterium | reverse complement strand
ACAGCTATTTCAACCGATTCTCCAAAAAATATTGGTAATTAATTATTGGCAGTTAGCCCTATTGGTAGGTGCTACTTTCCTTATGGTCTTATTTCTTTTTTTTCTTACCAAGAGCTTCTTGAAAAAGCACAACGAGAAAGTTTTAACTTTTATAAAAGGGGTTTTGCAAGGGATTGTAAGTATTTTGTACCTAAAACAAAAAGGGGCTTTTTTGCTACACACCCTTTTTATTTGGAGTACTTATTTTTTGATGACTTACCTATGGTTTTTTGCCTTTGAAGCCACCGCTAACCTAACAATGGGGGCAGGGCTATCAATGATGGTAATTGGTAGCTTAGGAAGACTTGTGCCCGTACAAGGGGGTGGCATAGGCGCATATCACTTCTTGTTCCAGCAAGGGATGCTGATTTATGGAGTAGGTGAAACCTACGGGCTAATGCTTGCCCTTGTAATTCATGGTTTCCAGTCGGTTTATTACTTAGTTGTAGGAGGGGGCAGCACTTTGCTCCTGATGCTAAGAAACTCCAATAAGCCCTTATTTAGTTAAAACTCAATCCCCACTACCAAAACATCATCTGTTTGTACATTCTCCCCTTTCCAGTCATTAAAAAAAGAAGAAATCTCAGCTTTTTGGTCGTCTATACTTTTGAAATTAGCCGTTTTAGCAATTAACTTATAAAAATTGCCAACCATCAATTTAAAGTTATCGGCGCCTCCAAATTGATCGGGGAAACCATCGGAAAAGAGATAGGCTCTATCGCCTTTGTTTATCTTAAATGAGTGTTCTACTATGGCATCAGCGCATTCTATGTTAGCATCGCCCATGTTGTAGTGGCTGCCTTTTATTTTTTGAAGTTGATTATTTTGCCATAAGTAAAGCTTATGATGTACTCCTACAAACTTCATTTCGTTGGTGTCGGAGTTATAGCAAATAAGCGAAATATCGAGTCCGTCTCTCGACTTATTTTTTGAACTCTGACCACTTCTTAAATACGAATGGATTAATTGGTCTAGCTCTAGCAATATCTCTCTGGGAGAGTCATACTTTTGAGTGGTCATAATTTCGTTGAGTAACGAAATGGCAAGCACTGTGAGCATAGCACCGGGAACGCCATGACCCGTACAGTCGATAGCCGCTGCAAAACTGACGTTTTTGCATTGGTAAAACCATGGAGCATCTCCGCTTACTACATCTTTGGGTTTTAAGAAAATAAATGAATTCGCAAAACTAAAACGGTAGAGGGTGTTTGCAGAAAACAAAGCTCGTTGAATTCTGCTGGCATATTGAATACTATCAGTTAGGTGTTTATTAGACGTGCTGAGGGCATCGCCTTGCTCTTTTAACTTTTGTTGTGTTTCTGCCATATAATCACGCGTCATTTGCATCATTATTTGCGCAGAATCATACTTTTCTTTTAATACAAAAATTTCCCTATTTTTTTCCTTGAGTTTCTTCTTGCTTTTCTTAGCCTTTTTTTTCCAATTAGTATTTTCTTCCGAAGTAGTTTCCATGAATCAAATTAAAAGTGTGTTATCATTAATTACTCGTTCATAAAACATTAAGTGAAAACTTATGTTCACAGATGTCTATTAATTTAAAAAGCCAGACAACACTGTCTAGCTTTTTTGGAACTTTTTTAAAAGAGAATTCGTACAATTAATCCCTAAATAAATCTTAGTAGGTTATTCAATTTCTACCTCTACATCGGCAGTGAGCGGATGCCCTACACACAATAATACATAGCCTTTGTTGATTTCATCTTCTGAAATACCATCGGCATCTATCATTTTAATTGTACCCGCTTTACATTTACCCATACAAGCCGTACAAAGCCCACTTTGGCAAGAGAAAGGCATATCAAGCCCATCGTCGAGGCCAGCTTCTAAAATACTTTGATTGGGGCGAACAAGCACTTCATGCGTTTGCCCATCCATTATAATTTTCACGGTTTGGGTTTCAATATCGCCTGTAGCTTCGGCAAGTTCTTCTGCAGTTATAGTGCTTACAAAGCTTTCAGTATGAATTTTAGAAGCGGATACTTTGCGGGTTTTTAAACCAGTTTTTACGGCATCCATCATTCCTTCTGGGCCACATAAGTAGTATTCGGTGTCTTCGGCAGGGAGTTTTGGGAGTAGGTTGAGGATGTTCACTGTGCGTGCGTCATCTAATCGCCCTGAATAGCCACCCCAATTAGCACCCGGTTTTGTCAGGTTGTGCACTATATTGAGTCTATCACCAAACTTTACTTTTAAATCATCGAGTTGTTTTGCAAAAATAATTGAATCTTCTGAACGGTTACAGTACACTAAAGAAACAGTAGAATTAGGTTCTAAAAACAAAGCTGTTTTCAGCATTGAAATAAGTGGGGTAATACCACTACCTCCGCCAAAAAGCACTAAGTGCCTTGTTCTTTTTTTGTCGGGTTCAAAAACGAAATTACCCAAAGGCTCCATTACCTCAATGGTATCTCCTGCTTGTACATTGTCGTTTAAGTAATTTGAAACCAGCCCTCCTTCTACTCTTTTCACAGAAATTGCAACGGTGTTATCTAAAGAAGGAGCACTACTCATTGAATACGAACGGCGTTCTTTTTTGCCATTTATAGGAACAATTAGTGTAAGAAATTGCCCTGACTTATATTTCACTTTTTTAAATAAAGGCTGTTTAAAATGAATGGTTACCGTGTCAGCAGTTTCATTCACTACCTCTTTCACTTTTAGCGTATAGTAATCGCTCATACTTTTCTCTTTCTTTAATGATACTTCTCAATTTTTTTACAAGAATACAAATCCACTTTTAAAAACATTGTTTAAAGCCGATTGTTCAGCACAGACTTTTACAGAATTTATCATAATTCTCTGCCTATTCGCTGAAAACTCACTATCTTCTCGTCAAAATTTTTATGCCATGCGATTTATTTTTTCCTTTCTTTTGGTAACTAGCTTATTCGGCTGTACTTCTTTGGAAAGCCCTCAAGAAAAAGAAGTGGCCGTTTCAGAGTTACCACTCTATAAAATCTCCAAAGAAAAAGAAAGCTTTTTAGATAAAGTTGATTTATTGCGATACCCCGACGAAATACAGCTCGATTTAGCGGCTTTCGATATTTCACTGCCCGACTTACAAGCCTATTGCATTAAAAAAGACAGTGCAGAAAGAGAGGCGGGGCTTATTACGGCGATGGCGTCGGGTTTCTATAACCATTTATCGGAAGGTAATTCAGACTATTGGGGAGGGATTTTGTACGATATGGAAAGCTATGTAAGCATCGTAAAACGGTTAAAATCGGAACACCACCAAACCTTTATGGATATTGGCTCTGGTAATGGCGAGAAAATTTATGCGGCACTTTGCTTGGGATTTCAAAAAGGCTTTGGGTTAGAATATGCTCCCGAACTGGTTGAAATCAGTAAAAATTTCTTAGCTCCTTACACGGCAGATAGCACTATAAAAATTCAGTTGGGAGATGCTTTACAAATAGAGGGAGGTTACTACGCACAAGCCGATTTTCTGTATATGTACTCCCCCATTAAAAGCCACGAAACCATGGCAGTACTCTACGAACGAGTAATGAAGAACATGAAAAATGGGGCTATTTTACTAGAAGTTCGCTTTGTGTACGCAAAGGAGATTAAGGAACGCACAAAGTTAAATTTCCCTGCATTTTCTGGCGTATTTGCCATCGAAAAAATAAATAATCAATTCTATTACCTTCAGTTTGACCAAACGGGTATTTACGGAAGAATACTCTTAAAACCCATTGAAAACCAACAAACCACCAATTAAGATATGCTTCGGAAAATATTATTTTTTTGCCTTCCTGTTGCCCTGCTACTGGCAGGTTGCAATAAGGAAGCCCCTACCAACGAGGGCGGCCTCCTAGCTCAGTACATAAAAGACAATTACAAAAAGTATGAGTACCAAATACCCATGCGCGATAGCGTTCAGTTGTACACTACCGTATATGTTCCAAGAGATAAACAAGAAACATATCCCATTTTGTTGAAACGCACACCTTATGGTATCCATCCTTACGGAAAAACTAACTATGCAAACCGTTTGGGGCCATCGGTACCTTTTGTAAAAGATAAATATATTTTTGTGTATCAAGATGTAAGGGGCAAGTACATGGCAGAAGGCGAGTTTGTATGGATGCGGCCTCCTTTGCCTTCAAAAACTACGAACCAAGATATTGACGAAGGCACGGATACTCTTGATACTATTGAGTGGCTTCTCAAAAACATAGAGGGGAATAATGGAAACGTAGGGATGTACGGCACTTCTTACCCCGGTTTTTATGTAGTGGCAGGGATGATTGACGCACACCCCAACCTAAAAGCAGTGATGCCTGGGGCTCCTATGGCAGATTTATGGAAGGGCGACGATGTTACACACAACGGTGCTTTTTTGCTGCCGCACAACTTCAATTTTTTAGCTTCTTTCGGTAAACGACGAGAAGTTCCTACCGAAGAACGCGCCCCTAGTTTTAACCACGGTACGAAAGATGGTTATCGCTTTTTTCTTGAATTGGGACCTTTAACCAACGTTCAGCAAAATATTTTCAAAGGAGAAAATACGCATTGGAATGAATATACGAGCCACTCTACCTACGATGAATTTTGGCAGTCGCGCAATATGCTGCAATATTTAACTGCGGTGCGGCCTGCGGTACTTACTGTAGGAGGCTGGTTCGACGCTCAAGATTTATACGGCCCTTTAAAAGTATATGAAACCATTGAAAAAAACCAGCCCAGTGACAATACGCTGGTAATAGGACCTTGGTATCATGGTAGTTGGGATAGGGCAGATGGAAGCAGCTCGGCAGCGATACAATGGGGGAGTAATACGGCGGTTAATTTTCGAGAAAATATTGAGCTTCCGTTCTTTAAATATCATTTGAAAGGGGAACGACTCGAGGCCGATATCCCTAATGCAATGATTTTTGCCACCGGTGAAAACGTTTGGAAACGATATACTTCGTGGCCACCAGAAGAAACAGTTTATCAGAACTTATACCTGAGAGAAAACAAAGAACTTTCCTTTACTGCACCTTTGCCACAAGGCAACTCAGATATTTATAACGAATATGTAAGCGACCCCGATAATCCGGTGCCTTTTACCCAAGAAATTACCACTCGTTATGGCAACGATTGGATGCTTGAAGACCAACGTTTCGCAGCCCGAAGACCCGATGTTTTGGTTTACGAAACAGCTATTTTAGAAGAAGATGTAACTCTAGTAGGAGCAGTAAGCCCGAATCTCCATGTGGCTACATCGGGTACAGATAGCGATTTTATTGTAAAGCTAATTGATGTTTACCCTTCAGATGCCCAAGACCCACAGCCGAACCCCTACAATGTTACCATGTCAGAGTATCAGTTACTAGTGAGAGGCGATGCCATTAGGGCAAAATTTAGAAAGAGCTTAGAAGTCCCCGAACCGATGGTGCCCAACCAACCCACTAAGGT
>CAZFQW010000265.1:0-5469 GCA_964521225.1 uncultured Roseobacteraceae bacterium | reverse complement strand
GTTTCGCACAGGGAGAGCTATCAGATACCTTCGATGCTGAAAGTGGCTGGGCAGTTTCTGGCGGCGAAGCGGTTGAAAATACTGAAGACGGAATGTATATCGTTAAAAATAAGGAAAGATATACTTACGTTCGCTCTGAGAAAGAAATCGGCTCAATTTCAGACGGTGCAGATTTCATGGTAAGTGTGAAAGCACAATTGCACCACATTAGCTACTCTGGTGGCGACAATCAATATGGCGTTGCTATTGGTAATAGCAACATGAGTTCTTATTACGTGTTGGCAGTACATAACGACACTACGTATGCGCTTGCAGAAATCTTGAATGGCGATACGCTTACTTATGTAGACTGGACCAAACATTATATTGTAAAACCTGATGTTCGCCAGAACGAATTAACCATTGTAAAAGAAAACCAAAAGGTTTACTACCAAATTAATGGTTACAATATTTTTGAAAAAGATTTTAGTGGCTCTTATGCTAATAAAGTAACTCTATTAACGGGGATTAAATCTACCGTTTCTTTCGACGAAGTAAACGCTAAAGTTACATCTCCTTTAGAAGTAAATGTAGCTGGCGATGCTGTAAAAAAAGAAGACTATGAGCTGAAAAATTTGGGAGGCATGGTAAACTCTTGTTTTACTGAAATTTTACCACGTGTTCAAGGAAATCAACTTTATATCACTCGTATGGATCACCCTGAAAACTTAGGTGACGAAACTAATTCTGGTGATATTTGGGTATCTGCTGCTAATGATGAAGCTGCTGGTAGCGAAGATATGAATGATGAAGAAACGATGGACGAAGAAGAAGCGTCTAAGTGGGCAATGGTAAAACATTTAGGAAATATCGTGAATAACGACAACGAAGGAAACACTAACTTTATCGTTTCTTTTGCTCCTGATGGCAACTCAATGTACCTAAAAGGCCTTTATGGCGAGTACAATCCAATTTATGAGTCAACCAAGGAAGGTGAAGGTTGGAGTGCTCCTAAAGCAATGAAAATGGATGACTATTATAACCTAAGCGACGAAATTAACATTGCTTCTACTCCAGATAGAACTGGCGTGATTATTTCTATTGAACGTTTAGATTCTAAAGGGGGTCGCGATTTATATTACAGTGAAAAAACTGATTCTACTTGGACTAAGCCTTTAAACCTTGGCGATGTATTGAATACTTATGGTGATGACATTAGCCCTTATTTAGCGGCAGACGGTAAAACATTGTATTATGCTACGCAAGGTAAAGCAGGTTATGGTGGTTACGATATTTTCAAATCAGTACGTCAGAGCGATGATTGGACTGATTGGAGCGAGCCTGAGAACTTAGGAGAAGTAATTAACTCTGAGCAAGATGACCGCGATTATTATATTCCTGAAACTGTAGAAGAAGATGGTGCACAAGCTTATTTATCTTCTTCTGTATTAACAGAAGGTGCTTTCGGTGGACTTGATGTTTACGAATTAGTTCCTGTTGTAGCAATGGAAGAACCTAAAAAGGGTTTAGTAGCCGGAGCACAAATCAGAATTAATTTCGATTTTGATAAAGCAGATATTCGCCAAGAAGATGCCCAAGGAATTGATTTAGGAATCAATGCTTTGAATAACGGAAACTACGAAATTGAAATTGCTGGACACACCGATAATTATGGTGGAGATGGTTACAATCAAAAACTTTCTGAAAGACGTGCCGAGTCAGTATATAACTACATGACAAGAAACGGTCTTGATATTGAGAAAGTGAAAGTGAAGCAAGTAGGTTACGGCGAGAAATATCCTTGCGATACTAATAGTACTAACGAAGGGCGTTTCAATAACCGTCGTGTACTAATCTTGATTCTTGGAGAAGGTATAGGTTCTTACCTCGATGCTCACCAAGAAGGTAACTGCGGTATTACTGGTTTTAATAACTAATAAAATAATCTTTTGTAATTCTCCAATTACAAAATTGGAAGCGCTTTGGGAAACCAAAGCGCTTTTTTTATTTTCAATGCAAATCAGGGTTTTAAAAGACTGTTAAAAGCAAAAGTATACTTTTCTGTCATCTTATCCGCAGGGAGAGAATTATAACGTTTACTTCTTCTATCTTAGATTCTTCACAAGCTCAGAATGACAGCAGAATTTACTATTTAAGTTCAAAAAAGGAGGGTATAAATTTTGATTCATATTTTCAATTATGCGTAATAAATACGTTTTTTTAGATAGGGATGGAGTACTAAATATTGATGCAGGCACTTATACCTTTGAGTTAGAAAAATTAATTATCATTGAAAAAGTACCTGAAGCACTAGAACTACTTCGGCAAAATGGGTATCAACTTATTGTAATTACTAACCAAGCAGGTATTGCAAAAGGAATGTACACTGAAAGTGAGGTAATGGCATGTAATCAAAAAATTCAGGAAGCTTGTGGGCACTTAATTCAAGCTATTTATTATTCGCCTTACCACCCTTCTGTTACCGAATCTCTAGGTAGAAAGCCAGGCACTCTACTCTTTGAACGTGCTATTGCTAAGTTTGGAGTTGATGTTGCCTCATCTTGGATGATTGGAGATAAAGAGAGAGATTTGGAGCCTGCACAAAAGGTAGGCATAACAGGCAGAATCCTTCTTCCTCTTGGCAATGAAACATCGAAATATGCAACGCACTATGCGAGTTCTCTATGGGAGGCTGTCAATGAAATTATTCTTCGGTAATTATAACATGCCTGTAGAAACATATCCTTTTAACTTTACACGAAGCTCTTTAAGTGCTAGGCCTATTTGGTAGTGTACCGAACGAGTAGGGATATCTAACACTTCTGCAATTTCTTTGTAAGTCATCTCTTCATATCTACTTAATTTGAAAATCTCTTTACAGTTATCAGGTAAGTTTTCAATAGCATGCGAAAGTTGCTTTTCTAGCTCAGAAAAATGAAAGGCATCTTCCGTATCATTCGTTTGGAGAATGAGTTCTTGGGCGAGTTTTTCCTGATAGTCTCGCTCAAACTGTCTTCGTTTTATGAAATTGAGTGTATGGTTTCGGGCAGCTCTATATAAATAAGCTTTGAGCGAAGAGGTAATATTGAGATTTTTCCGCTTTAACCAAAAGTTGACAAACACATCTTGTACAAGTTCTTCGGCGATTTCAGTATTACTGACCATTCTGTTTACAAAATAAAAGAGTGGGGTATACAGCACTTTGGTTACTGCATCCCAAGCTTTTTGGTTGCCTTCTCTTATTTCGGTTACCAAAGCTTGTTCGTCTTCTATAAAATACCCTATTTCAGCTAGTTTTTGCAGCATTCAGACACGTGTAGTTGATAAGTAACAAATCTAACAGATAAAAAATGGTTTTATCAATCTCGTTGAGATTACGATATATAGTTTTTCCACCACTTCTGGAAACACAGTATTCCCCATACTTGGTTCTGATCAAAGTTACTGTGTGAAAAAATAGCTTGTTTTAAGTTCTTTATTTCATTTAGATTGAAAATATTTTGTTCCTCTATAAAATCATCCGCTAATAAATCTTTTTCAATCCAACTTTTTAATGTGGTTTTATATGCTTTTGCCAAAGGCACATCAAACCCTTTTTTTGGTCTTTTGTATAATTCTTTTGGAAGTAGTGGTTTTGCAAAGTCCTGAAGAATCTTTTTCTTGAAATTACCTTCAATTTTATATTTTTCGCTGAGTTGAAATGCATAATTGACAAGCTCGTGGTCCAGAAAAGGAACTCGTACTTCCAAGCCATTCGCCATCGACATAGAATCTACTTTGTGCAGCATATCGTTAGGGAGTAACAAGTGGAAATCTGCTGCTAAGATTTCATTAAAGTTCTTCCCCTGAATATCTTTCAAAATACTACTTTTCCAAGCATTGACTCCTTCAAAATCTATTTTAGAGAGGGCTTCTTCCGATAATAGCGCAACTGTTTCTTTTTCTGACCGCCAAGTGCATAAATGCCAGTACCGCTCTTGTGGCGAAAGGCGCACGATTTCTCCTAGCCGATGCAGTTGCCTTGCTTTATTCCCGAAAAATGAATTTCTGTTTTTGGGTAAAGAAGAGAGGATAGGCATAGCTGCCTGTACCAAACTAGTAGTAAAACTTGGGTGGCGCGCCATCCACTCCCCCGTATATTTTTGGTAGCCCGCCAATAGCTCGTCGCCGGCATCGCCAGAGAGTGCTACAGTCACTTTGTCTCTGGTTTTTTTGCTCAGAATGTAAGTGGGAATTGCCGAGGCATCGGCGAAGGGTTCTGCATAACTGCCGAGAATATCGGTAATATGCTCGAACAAATCGTTGTTAGAAAGCTGAAAAACAGTGTGTTCTGTCTTGTATTTTTTAGCGACTAACTGTGCGTACTTCGTTTCGTCGAAAAAAGGCTCGTCTTTATAGCCAATAGAAAATGTATGAAGCTTATCAACATGTTTACAGGCAAGTGCAACAATGGTAGAAGAATCTATCCCTCCACTTAAAAAAGCTCCTAAGGGAACATCGGACACTAGCCTTTTTTGCACCGATTGTTCGAGTAACTCCATGAATTGTTTCCCTGCGGCTTGGTAAGAAGGCATAGGTTGAAACTCTTGCTTAGGGAGTTGGTAATACTGCTGAATAGTTACTTCTCTTCCCTTGATTTTTATAAAATGGCCCGGTAGGAGTTTAAATGTATTTTTGAAAATAGTATGGGGTGCGGGAATGTAGTTTAACTGAAAAAATTGATAAACGGCATTATAGTTTACCTCCTTTTCTATGTTGAATTGCAAAAGGGCTTTTAGTTCTGAGGCAAAAAGAAATTTATCTTCATCGTGATAGTACCAAAGAGGTTTAATTCCGTACCTATCGCGAGCAATGAACATACTATTTTCTTCTTTATCGTAGATGGCAAAGGCAAAAAAGCCATTCAACATTTCCAAGCACTTTTCCCCATATTCTATAAATAGGTAAAGCAGCACTTCGGTGTCAGAAGCCGATTTGAAACTGATTCCGCTGCTTTGTAAGCGATTTCTGAGTTCTTTAAAGTTGTAAATTTCCCCATTATAAGCCAGTGTATATCGTTCAGAAACATCGCTCATAGGTTGCCGGGCATCGCTGCTGAGGTCGATAATTGCCAACCTCCGATGCCCCAAGCCCGCCATCTGTTCTGTAAAAAGGTAGGCATCGTCGGGGCCACGGTGTGCTAGGGCTTCATTTGCCCTTGCGAGGTTAATCGAAAAAAACCTGCCTATTTCGTTGAAGGCATAAATTCCTGTAAATCCGCACATACCATTTTGAGTTTGAGGGTAATTATTTCAAAGACTGAAAGTTAAAGGAGTTTTTTGAAAGTTAAGCACTAGTGCTATTTGTGCTGAGAAAGATTACCTCACTATCAGGCAGTTAGACAAAATCTATACACAGATAATTTTAGCCAATGATTCAAAGACTCGGAATATTGAATAGGACATTCCTTTTATGCTAGGAGACTTCAACAATCTTCACTATTTTTGGATG
>CAZFQW010000264.1:0-5473 GCA_964521225.1 uncultured Roseobacteraceae bacterium | reverse complement strand
GTACCGCACCTACAAATGTTACCATTCATAGCATTTTCAATTTCTTGATCGGTGGCTGTCGGATTTTGTGCAAGTAATGATGCCGCATTCATTATTTGTCCTGCTTGGCAATAGCCACACTGAGGCACATCATGCTCAATCCAGGCTTGTTGTACGGGGTGGTCGCCTTTTTCTGAGAGACCTTCGATAGTAACTACTTTTTGCTCGCCCACCTGCGAAATTGGTAGTGAACAAGAACGCATAGCGTTACCATCTACGTGTATTGTGCATGCACCGCAAGAGGCAATGCCACATCCAAATTTGGTTCCTACTAAATCTAAGTGGTCTCTAAGTACCCATAAAAGAGGAGTAGAAGGGTCAACATCAACTTCTTGTTGTTTTCCGTTGACATTAATATTGAATTTAGCCATATCTATAACATATAATGAAAAATGATATTAAAAGGGAATTCGCTAATAAAGTTAAGGACTTTGTTATACTTGATGTCTTAAAAGAATGTGAAAACCCATTGTTTGCCTGTTATTTAGAATGTATTCATATAAGTAGAAAGTTTTCTAATACTTTCAGAAAAACTAAATCCCCTATCTAAAATTTATTTAAAATAGGGGATTTAAGTGGGGTAAAAAAAGAGTTTTCACCACGCATAGGCATTTTAAACAGCTTCTGCAGTTGTCTTTTTTGCAACTACATTATCACCTATTTTAAAGGAGGGGACGCTATGTTCTTTAATTACTTTTTCGTAAAGGTCTTCATAAAGCGGAAGAATATTGAAAACATCAAACTCTTTTGCTCGTTTTAAGGCGTTCTTTTTAAATTTGGGGAGGTTCTCATCATGTAAGATATGCAAAGCATTTTTCGACATATCTTCTACATCGCCCACATTGCTCATATAACCAGTTACCCCTTGGATATTTAGCTCGGGGAGCCCGCCCGTATTACTAGAAATAACGGGTACTTCGCATGCCATAGCTTCTAGTGCCGCCAAGCCAAAGCTTTCTTTTTCAGAAGGCATTAAGAATAAATCGCATACAGAAAGTACTTCTTCAATAGCTTCTAGTTTTCCTAAAAAGCGTACATCTTCAAAAATTCCAATTTCTTGTGCTTCGTTTTCTAACCTTCGTCTTTCTGGTCCATCGCCAACCAATAAAAGCTTCACAGGAATATGCTCTTTTACCCTGCAAAATATTTTTAGCACGTCATCAACCCTTTTTACTTTTCTGAAATTAGAAGTATGTACTAAGAGTCGTTCGCCATTAGGGCAAATAGCTCTTTTAAAGTGCTCCTTTTTTTGTTTTCTGAAGCGTGTTAAATCAATAAAATTAGGGATAACTGTAATTTCTTTTTTTATGTCGAAATATTCGTAGGTTTCCTTTTTTAAATCGGCAGAAACAGAAGTTACCGCATCCGATTTATCGATGCTGAAAGAAACTACAGGCTCGTAGCTTTCATCTTTTCCTACCAAGGTGATGTCGGTGCCATGTAGCGTAGTTACAAACGGGATATTAATCCCTTTATTTTTAAGAATTTGCTGTGCCATAAATGCTGCCGAAGCGTGTGGGATGGCATAATGCACATGCAAAATATCTAGCTTTTCGTTTTTAACTACATTTACCATTTTGCTGGCAAGGGCAAGCTCGTAAGGAGGAAACTCAAAAAGCGGATAGGTTCTTATATCTACTTTATGGTAAAATAAATTTTCGTTAATATACTCTAAACGAGTAGGTTGCTGGTAAGTAATAAAGTGAATCTGATGCCCTTTACTAGCTAAAGCCTTTCCTAATTCTGTTGCTACAACACCACTACCTCCATAGGTTGGGTAACATACCACACCGATTTTCATAATGAGATTTTTTTTGTTGGTTACTATCAAAAAAATAAGGTAGCCTAATTTTATTTTAGGCTACCCTATGACCATCTATAATTGTTACTTCTAAATCACTACAACAAATCTGAGCTTCCATAGTAATAATATGGAAATATAAAGACCCATCTTGTGCTGCATTACAATTCATTTTTGTTGGAGTGATTTTCTGATTTTCATTGCAAGATAAAATGAAACGCCCTCTTACCTTATTTATTAGCTCAATATTTACATCGAACAACTCTAACCAATACAAGAGCGCGTTCGTTTTGGTTCAGTAATATCTTTTGTTAAAAGGGTTTTATTAAACCAAGGGTTAGCGTTTATTAATACTTAACTAATCTTTAACAAAGCTAGAAAACCGATAATTGCAATGATGTCGGCTACATGGCCTTTACTACACTTGAAATTATTATTAATTACAACCAAATTTTTAGGGACTTGTTTTTAACGTGATTGCCAAGAAGATAAACACACGAATCCTGCCTGGATTAAACAATAAATAAATCTGCGGCAATTTGATCGGCGAGTAACTTCCCTTTTGTGGTAAGCTTTAAGCGATTTTCAGTTTTGTAAATAAGCTTTTTTCGGAACATGCCCTCGATAGCTGTTAACTGTTCTTTTTCAAGGTTATACTGATATTTGCGTTGGAGGTAAGTAAGATCGCAACCCTCTGAAGTACGCAGCGAGGTCATCAGGTACTCATTAATAAAATCAGGATATTCAAGCGGTTCTAACTCAAACGGAATAGTGCCCATACTAATTTCTTTCATATACTTTGCATTGCTTTTTACATTAAACTGTCGGCTGCTTCCGTTGAAAGAATGTGCGCCCGGACCCACTCCTAAATAGGGTACTTGCCGCCAATAATTGGTGTTGTGCTTAGAGTAATTCCCCTCTTTCGCAAAGTTTGAAATTTCGTATTGTTCGAAGCCTTGCGCGGTTAAGGTAGCCAACAGAATTTCAAACTGTTGGGCTGCAAACTCGTCTTCAACTGCCTTTATTTTTCCTTGCTTTAACCAGTTTCCAAATACTGTTTTTTCTTCGATGGTGAGGCAATAAGCAGAGATATGAGGCACGTTGAGTGCCAAGGCAAGTTCAAGGTCTTTTTCCCAGATAGCATGGTTTTCCGAAGGGATACCATAGATTAAGTCGATGGTAATATTTTCTATTCCTCCGGATTTTGCTAGCTGCACTGTATGGCGAGCCTCGTGGGCTGTATGTGCTCTATTCAGGTATTTTAAATGAGCATCTTGAAAGCTTTGGATGCCTATACTTAAGCGGTTTACTCCTGTGTTGCTTATCTCTTCAATTTCACGGATAGACTTTAAATCGTCAGGGTTTGCCTCTAGTGTAATTTCAGCATTTTCACTTACATTAAAAGTAGCGTTTACTTTCTCTAAAATGCGATTCAGTTGGTGCTGAGTAAGGAGCGAGGGGGTTCCGCCTCCCAAATAAATAGTTTCAACAGTATCAGTTAAATAATCTTTTTGTAAGGCTATTTCGGCGATAATCGCTTCTACCATTTCGGTTTGCTTGCTGTTGTTGGTACTAAAGTGAAAATCGCAGTAGTGGCAAGCCTGTTTACAAAAGGGGATATGAATATAAATTCCGCTCATATTGTTTTTTTGCAACAGCCGATAAGTTTTTCCAAATCCTCAGAAGTGTTATACACATGCGGCGATACTCTAAGGGCATTTCCACGAACTGAGACACTAATTTTATTGGCTTTGAACGCATCGGTGAGAGTTTCTATGCGGACATGCCTAGGGGCTCTTATTCCAAGTAAATGATGCGCTCTATACGGCTCTCGCTCTATCTGAAAACCCATTTCTTTTAATTCGTCCACGGCTGTTTGGGTAATAGATTTACAGTATTGCTGTATGGCTTCTATCTTCCAATTTGCAATCATCTCAATGGCGGCTTTTAGCATGGGAACTAGCACAAAATTGCTTTGTTCCCCTACCGAATAACGCCTTGCCATGGGTTGGTAACGCTCTTCGTACTGCACCAAGCCGGCGAAATCCTCGCTGTTGTAGCGGTTAATCCAGTTTTCTTCAATAGGGCTGCCTTGGTCAAAGGTTTCGCTATAATAAGCAACTCCGAGCGAGTAAGGCCCCATTAGCCATTTATAGCCTCCACAAACTAAGGCATCGGGTCGAATTTCCTGCACATTGAAAGGCAACGCACCTACCGATTGTGTGCCATCAATTATTAGTAACGCACCTACATTATCGGCGGCTTGGCGGATTGCTTTCAAATCGAACAAGGTGCCATCTGCCCAATGAACGTGAGGCAGCGCAACCACTTTTGTTTTCGCATCAGTAGCCTCTAAAATCCGTTCGTTCCAAATTTTACCCCTGTTTTCATGTTCTGAAGGAGCTTTTATTTCAATCACTTGCCCATTGTTTTCAGCGGCGAGCTTTTGCCATGCGTAGATATTACTGGGGAATTGTTCTTCTACCACGATTATCTTCTCCCCCGCTTCCAACTTTACGTTATGAGCAACATTGGCAATTCCGTAAGAAACCGATGGAGTAAGGGCAATTCTATCGGCACTTTCTGCGGATATTAAGTTGGCAAAAGCGGCCGAAAGCTGCCGGGTGTCCATAAAAAAATCTTCTGGAAAGATAAGATAAGGGTGTCCTTTTTTCTTGATAGCTTCTATCCCTGCTTGTGCAACCACATGAGCCTGCGGCGACATATATGCACAGTTTAAATAGGTGTACTCCTCTGAAAGTTGAAATAAGTTTTTTTGGCAAGAAAGCATTTGTTGAGTTTTTGACATGGAGTGGTGGGAAATACAATCAGTTTCGGAGTGTTTCCTGCAACTACTATATGTAAGTAGGCGAAGAGAATCAATTTAACCTTGAAGGGTTGCCCATACAAACTTGCCTAGGCACTTACTTATCTACATAAATAGCCATTCAATGATTTTCCAAGAGATAAACCCTGCGAGTATCAAAATTAAAAGTAGGGCAAGTAGCAATACAGCGAGTACAATACCCATTGTTTTTGAGGATGCTTTTTCTCCTGAAAGATTTTTTTGGGCAAGTTGTAGGTTGCGTTGGTTGGCCTTGAAAGCGAAATCGAATACATCGCCAATAATAGGAATAGAGCCAATTAGGTAGTCCGCCATTACATTGCCTAACATCTTAAAAATAAGCGAAGTACTTGCGCCTTCTTTGGCAAAGCCGAAAACCATCAGTAGGGAAATTGCCAGAGAAACGGTTTCTCCTGCTACAGGGATTAGCCCAATAATTGGGTCAAGCCCAAAGCTGATATTAGTTCCTGGAATTTTGAAGGCAGTGTCGGTAAATTTCACTAACCTTTCTGCCCATTTTAAACTTCTTTGATTTTTCTGAGGATTCTCCAATGGTTTACAACTTATGGTTTCACGAATGTATCCAAAAAAATGGAAATGCTACTTTTGAAAACACTCCTATGTTGAACAAGGGATTTTATGAATAGTTTTGCTACTTAACGCTGTGTTGCAAATGCTTACAGTTCAAATTAAAAACAAAAATGAATTATGCGAAAATTTATCTTCTTAACCTTACTAATTGCTACAAGTTGCGGGCTCAAAACTTCAGACGAAATAGATTCTGAGGC
>CAZFQW010000263.1:0-5484 GCA_964521225.1 uncultured Roseobacteraceae bacterium | reverse complement strand
ATCTGCAAAAACCATCGTTCGCCCTCAAATCCCTCTACCTGCTCAACTTCAAAAATTACGAAGAAACTAGCTTTCGTTTCGGTACAGGCATACAAAGTTTAACTGGGCGAAACGGTATAGGGAAAACGAACCTTTTAGATGCCATTCATTACCTCTGCATGACCCGCAGTGCGTTCCACACCAACGAGCACTACAACATTTTACAAGGAAAGCAACACTTTATTTTAAGAGGAGAATTTGAATACAACGGAAATACGCTCGCCCTAGGTTGCCAATACGAGAAAGGGAAACGCAAAATATTTAAACTCGATAAGGTAGAATATGAAAGAATGAGCGAACATATTGGGAAATTCCCCTGTGTAATGCTTATCCCTGATGACTCCGCACTTATCCGTGAAGGCAGCGAAGTGAGAAGGAAGTTCTTCGATAACCTCATCTGCCAAACCGATAGCAATTATTTACAGAACTTGTTGCGTTATAACCAAGCCTTAAAACAACGTAATTACCTATTAAAAAAATTTGGCGATAGAACTCTCAGAGAAGATAAAGAACTCCTTGAACCTTATACCCATATTTTACTTTCCCTTTCTAAAAGCATAGCGCAAAAAAGAGAGCAGTATGCAGCAGCACTGCTACCGATTTTTGAAACATTGTATCAGAAAATAAGTGGCAAGCGAGAAAAAATGGAAATAAGGTATTCTACGAAAGTCGATGAAGGATTTGAGCAGTTTTTTAGAGCTGCCTACCCACAAGACCTTGCGCTCCAACGCACCACGCAAGGAATCCATCAAGACCGCTATACCTTTCACATGGGAGGGCAGCCCTTAAAGCGATTTGGTTCGCAGGGGCAGCAAAAATCTTTTCTGATAGCGTTAAAACTAGCCAAAGCTCAGCTCATTATGCAACAAACCAATATTTCGCCTGTTCTTTTGCTCGACGATATTTTCGATAAATTAGATGAAACAAGAATCAGCAACTTGCTAGAAGTTCTAGGAAGCGAAAACAGAAGTCAGATATTTTTAACAGACGCTCGCCCCGAACGTTCCGAAATGCTGCTGAAAGAAGTAGGAGTTCAGCACCAGATTTTTAGCTTGGGCGACGAATCACAAAGAACAGTGTAACTAAGCATTTCATAAAATTTCACACATTTTCTGCTGAACTCAAACTTAAATAGCCTGAAATTCTATTTTTGCACACTGGCATATAAAATAATGTAAAAGAAAATTACATCGGATGAGTACAAGCTTAGTAGTTGGGGTAATCGCACTTTACTTTTTCATAATTTTCATAATCTCGTATTTCACAGCGAAAGGTGCAAATAGCGAAACTTTTTTTAATGCAAATAAATCCTCTCCTTGGTATTTAGTTGCTTTCGGAATGATTGGTGCAACCCTATCAGGAGTTACCTTTATTTCGGTACCAGGTTGGGTGGGTACTAGTGCTTTTAGTTACCTACAAATGGTTTTTGGCTATTTAGTGGGTTACGCAGTTATTGCCACTATTTTACTCCCTGTTTATTACAAGTTAAACCTTACTTCAATATATACTTACCTAGAAGATCGGTTTGGCTTTTGGGCTTACAAAACAGGCGCTTTCTTTTTCTTACTTTCCCGAACTATAGGCGCTTCTTTCAGGCTGTTTTTAATTGCTACCGTGCTGCAAATCTTTTTGTTCGACGATTTAGGAATCGGCTTTGGCTACACCGTAATGATTACAATCGGGCTTATTTGGTTATACACTTTCCGAGGAGGAATTAACACCATTGTTTGGACCGATACGCTGCAAACCACTTTTATGATAGCAGCGGTAATTACCACCATTTATTTAATCATAGGAGAACTGAATGTTACCTTCAACGATGCCATGATTCTGATACAGGAAAGTAGCTATTCGAAGGTGTTTTTCTGGGAATTAGGCGACGCTAAGCATTTCTTTAAACAGTTTTTTTCAGGCGCGTTTATCGCCATTGTAATGACTGGCCTCGACCAAGACATGATGCAAAAAAACCTGACCTGTAAAAATTTGGGCGATGCCCAGAAAAACATGTATTGGTTTAGCGTAATTCTAGTGATAGTAAAAGCTTTATTTTTGGCGCTAGGTGCGCTCTTATATATTTACGCTACCAACAAAGGAATTGCCATTCCGGAAAGTACCGACCAACTATATCCTATCATCGCTAAAAACCATCTTTCGGTTATTGCAGGAGTAACCTTTCTTTTAGGGGTAATCGCTGCGGCTTATTCCAGTGCCGATTCTGCCTTAACTTCTTTAACCACTTCTTTTTGTATCGATTTCCTAGATTTTAATAAAACCAAAACAGGCGAGGCAAGAAAAAGAACGATACGCATAAGGGTACACCTTGCGTTTTCGGTTATTATATTTTTGGTAATTATGTTCTTTAAAGCATTGAATAACGATGCTATTATAGATCAAGTATTTAAAGTAGCGGGTTACACCTACGGGCCATTATTAGGATTGTTTAGCTTCGGTATATTTACAAAGTGGAAAGTGAAAGATGTCTTTGTTCCAATGGTTTGTGCCGTATCGCCAGTAATTTGTTATTTACTCAACTTTTTTTCAGACAAACTATTTGGTAACTACCAATTTGGGTACGAATTACTGATGATTAACGGAGGACTTACCTTTCTCGGACTTTTTTTAATTACAAAATTCAAAAAACAGCCCGAAGCTATCTAGCATTTTTAATTAGCTGATTTGCAGAATTATGTTTATAATAAATAAATGATAATTTAGTTATTACTAGTAGAAATTCTATTTCTATTATGAACAGTAGGAGTAAATGAAGATTTCTATTTATATACTTAACAAGTCACATCGCTTAATAAATCACAAGATGCGCAACCGATTACATCAGCTTCTTTTTATCAACTTTTTTATTGCAGTAGGCTGTTTTTCGTGTAAAAACGATGCCCCCATAGAACAAGATTTAACCCAAGAATACGATTCTTCTATGGATGAACCCGGCTCTATGATGATACAATATAAGGACAGCCTAACGAAGTATTTTGGGGCACTAGAAATTGACCTCATCCGCCAGTATAAAATTAATTATGAATCTTTAGCCGACGAAATAGATTTTTATACTTTCTATAGAAACGCCAACACGCTCAGGAGAACATTGGTGAAAACCCTGAACAGACACGCTTCAGAAAGAGTAGCGAACAACCAACCTCTTTTATCTTTTAAATGGTTTGAAGAGCTAGCAAAAGGGTACCAAGTATATATTGTTAACGAGGAGCGTTCTTATGCAATCCACTTCGACTATTCAGATTTAGAGGAGCACGCTCAATTAACAGAGGGCCTCCACGACGACGAATTTATTAACCTCCTTGAACTGGCGTATGATTCCCTATCTCATATTAACAAGTGGACTATACAAACCAGGAAAGATTCTTATTGCAGTAAGCTTGGTAGTGGTAAACACTACGATATACTCAAGCAAGCCAATGTGGTTTTAGAACATAGCAAAGTGTTTTACAAGGAAATTCATAAAATTCAGATAGAGGTAATTAACGACATATTATTTGCCGCTAATTATTGCAATACCCCTGATGCAGCCATGGAAGAGATAGAGAGGATTATCAACGAAGTAGAATTTAAAGGAAAGGAAGTAGAACTTTTGAATGTTCGCTTAAAACAACTGAAAGCCCCGGAAGAATTCAACATCAATTTTAATTGTAGCTCAGCAGATTGCCCTGCCACAGCAGTGGCTATTGATCAAAACGCATAAGAGTATCCAACTTATCCATTATAAAAGGTTTGAAGAATGCTCAAGCCTTTTTTATTTGTTCCAAATTTCCCAAGATTTTTCGGCTTGTAAAATTAGCATCTCTAGCCCATTTTTAACGCTAGCTCCTTGTTTTAGCCCTTTTTTCATAAATAGCGTTTCGGCAGGATTATACACTAAATCGTGCAAAAAGTGGGTGCCTGTTAAATACTGATAGGGAATAGCAGGGGACAAACTCGTATTGGGGGAAGTACCGAGAGGCGTAGTGTTAATAATCAATTTGTACTCGTTAAAAGTACCTTCATTTAAATTTTGGTAGGTAATTGCCGCGGCACTTTTCGTTCTTGAAACATACTGAAAGCTTATGCCTAAATCTCTGAGCGCAATAGCGACAGCCTTTGAAGCCCCTCCAGTTCCTAAAACAAGTGCATGAGGTCTCTCCGCTTTAATTTGGTTAAGCAGCGATTGCTTGAAACCATAATAATCGCTATTGAAACCTTTTAACTTGCCATTTGTAATCTTAATCACATTAACTGCTCCTATCTCTTTTGCACTCGCATCTATTTCATGGAGGAAGGGAATAACCGCTTGTTTGTGAGGAATTGTTACGTTTAACCCCAAGAGGTTAGGGACAGACTGTATGAGTTCGGGAAGCTTTTCTATTGTAAGAAGGTCGTATAGTTCGTAAGAGCAGCCTGAAATATGTTCTTTTTCAAATTTTTCTATAAAGTATTTTTTAGAAAATGAATGAGAAACGGGATGACCAATTAGTCCGAATTGTTTCATTTTAGGCAGCAGTGCTATTTTAAATTGGGAATTATTTTTTTGATGGATTCCTATGTTGATAGAACAAAAAATGTGTTGCAGTTACTTGTACAACACATTAAAATAATTGCAAAACTTTTTGCAAAAGGTTAAGCCTTTTCCATTATAGTTCCACACTTTTTACAAGTTCTTAATTCTTCCGACTCATAAAACTCTTTCATTACTTCGGGAAGTTGCTTTACAATATCGGTAAGCTCAAAGTATTTGTCGAAAAGTTTATGGTTGCAATTTTCACAAAACCACATGAAACCATCTTTTTCACCTTCGTTCCTGTAGCGCTCAATTACTAAACCTACAGAGTTGGCTTCTCTTTGTGGCGAGTGAGGAACTCTGGGGGGCAGTAAAAAAATTTCGCCCTCACTAATGGGTAAATCTATGGGTTTACCATCCTCAATTATCTTAAGCGTCATGTTCCCTTCTAACTGAAAGAAAAATTCTTCGCCCTCATTGTAGTGGTAATCTTTTCGAGCATTAGGGCCACCTACTACCATTACAATGTAGTCGTCGTTTCCTTTATAAACTTGCTGGTTGCCAACGGGTGGCTTTAGTAGATGCCTGTTATCGTCTATCCATTTTTTAAAATTGAAGGGGCGTTGTATTGGCATGGTTTTAATAATTTTGAGTTTAAAATGATATTGTAGGGGTATTTTATTTTTTAGTGAGTGCTTTCTTATTATATCCTTTAATTAGAAGAGGAATCCAACCGAGAATAGGAATGTAATAGCAAAGTATAATTGGGCTTTTCCAAAGGGTACTAAAAAACATTTTATAGCTAATTTTAAGTGGTTTTTTAGTTCCTTTTTTATCAAGTTTCTGGCTTTCAAGTTCTGCAAATAGCAAGGGCCAACCAAAAGGTAAAAAATAAGGAAAGAACTTCATTTTCTTGCTAAAATTTTGGAAAAAGCTTTTCC
>CAZFQW010000262.1:0-5498 GCA_964521225.1 uncultured Roseobacteraceae bacterium | reverse complement strand
TTAGCCGATAATGTTACTTTAACAGGTGAGATAGATGCGGAAGGTGGCGTTAAAGGGAGTCTGACTTTCCTTGGAGGGGGAACAATAGATGGAGAAATTGGGAAGACTAATGATGTTAAGACCATCAATGCCAATGGGGCGGGCAATGTTAATTTAGGGAATGGGAATAGCGTTAGTGCGCAGAGCATCAACATCAATGATGCCGGGTCTGTAGTGACTATTAGCGGGGTTAGCGCTGGTAATATTAACTTTGCCGCTGATGGGAGCGTGACGTTAGATAGTGATCATACCGGTAATATAGATAGTAGCACCGGCGGGCCAGCGGGAACAGTTACCTTTGCAGGCTCAGCCTTAGATGGGAGCGTGGGGGCCACGCATGCTGTAACCCAGCTGACTGTTAATGGCACTGGGGCTGTGACTTTAGGGAATGGCAATGAGGTGCAAGCTACCACCCTTGATATTGCTGGTGCGGCCTCCGTGACGTCTGCTGGCCGGGTGAGTGCTACTACTGTAAATGTCGCGGCGGGCGGAGCTTTGGCTTTGGGCGATAGCACTTCTCTTAGCTCTATTACGGCTCTAAACGTCGGTCAGCTTGGTGGCGGGGCAACTTTGAGCTTGGATCTAGCCCAAGGGAATGCCTCCTTGACTCCCCTGACCCTGACCCATGCAGGCAGCACTTTAGCCGTGCAAAATAGTAATATAGCCCAAAGCCGCACTCTAACTTTAACGCAGAACTTCGGTACCGGAAATGATCTAGAGCAAGCCCTGAGCTTATCTTCAACCGGCGGAGCGTTAAATATTACCCCCCAAGCTGCGCAAACTATTGGCCTTGATAATACTCACCGCTTGCTGGAGATGAATATTAGCGGGACTGGGCCGGTGGTAGTGAATCCGGCAGTTTATGCTAAAAATATTAATATCAGCAATAGCGGCCAGGTAGATTTTACTGCGCCGATCGATACGGGAGTGGGCGGTAGCTTTAATATTACTGGCAGCGGGGCCTTGCTTAACTTTAATCATGATACCACCCTTACTACTCTGCAAGCCGGGGCTACGAGCAGCACTTTAAATGTGGCCGATGGCCGTAACTTACATATCAGTAACCTCACAGGCATCAATAGCTCTCTGGCCTTAGGCTTGGGCAGCAGCTTAAGTGGCCCTGGGCCTCTAACAATTAGCTTACAAGAATTGCGCACCGCTGGGAGCGCTACTTTAGCTGGCGGGGCTTATAGCGGAACTCTCTTGTTAGAGGGGAGTAATACCGATGTGCGCTTTACCGGCCCCCTTACCTGGAGCGGGGCGGTGAACCAAGGGGCAGGCAGCCATAGTAACTTGTTGCTAGATGAGGATAGCAGCTTTAGCGGGGCCCTGGGGAGCTCCAATCATGCCCTTGGCACTATTACCATAGCTGCTGATAAAGAACTTACCTTAGGCTCTCACCTTTATGCTGAGGCTTTAGAGACAAGTGGCGCAGGGGCAGCTGAGCTTACCATGACAAACACGCAAGCTGCTATTATTACTGCGGCTATTGGGCAGGCCCATCCGCTTGCGCACATTACCCTTAGCGGCCCAGGCAGTGTGGAGTTCCAAGGATTAGTGGCTAATCCCCTTTATAACTTCACTGCTAATAGTCCCAGCTTGGTAAAATTCTCTAGCGCCGCGGCGTTAAATACTGCTAATTTTGCTAATAATAGCGCCGGGGCTCTCAGACACCGACTAATCTTAAGCGGCACCCATAATTTAGCCGGTAATTTTACCGGTAATAGCGCCATTGATCTGGAAATAGCCCATGATGGTCAAATCACCCTCAATGCCCAGCTCTTACATGCTACCAAGGTACTCGCAAACAAGGCCGGGCAAGGTAAATTAATCTTAGATAAAGATAATCTCCCTCTTGCCGAAATTGGCAGCTCCAGCGCTCCCCTGGGCCAGCTGGAGGTGCAAGCCCAAAGCACTATCAGCGGGCCGGCTTTTATTAAAGATGTATTGGTCCATAAGAAGAGCTTAACCTTAGCTGGCAATGCCTCTCTAGAGAAAATCCAACTATTTGGCGACGATAGCATTGTTAATTTTACCCAGGATATCAATGTCGCTCCCGCTGTGGAGACAACTCTTAACGGCACCGGCCAATTATCCTTTGGCGGGAGCGTTACTATAGATCAGCCCCTGGGCCAAGAGAATAAGCGTCTGCAAGCGATAGCCTTTACCGGGGATGAGGACTCTGCTATTCAGCTTGATGATAGCTTATATGCTAAAAAAATTAGCTTCGGCCCTCAGCAAGTTAGCTTAACTAATGATATTAGCATGGGCAGCTGGGCAGGAGATCAAATTATCTTCCAAGATACCCCCCTTACTCTAGGCGCCCATAAACTGCGCTTGCCTGAAGGACAAACTAGCTTGCAAGGGGATATGCAAATGAGCACTATAGCCCGCCTTGAGAATAACCATATTACTAATGGCCATCTGAGCATAGAATATGGTAATATATTGGATTATAGTGGCCTTAGCTCTCTGCAGGTCAATATTAATGATAGTCAATTAGGCCTACCGCTACCGGATGAAGAATTTATCCTAGTGGAGAATTTAGGCGAAGCGGTCCAAGAGTCAAAGCGCTTAAATCTAGAGAAGGTTAAATTGCTTAATAGTAATAAGGTGCTGGTGTGGCATGTCCTAACTGATAAGGATGGCTCCCTTATTATCCACCATGGTAGTGAGACTAAAACTAACTTGGAACAAGAACTGGGACCTAACCCTGCCAAAGAAGATTTAGGTAACTTAAATGCCCTTTATAATGCTGAGCGAGGCACGCCAGCTCGGAACGTTATTGATAAATTTGTCCAACTAGGGGAAAAAGACCGCCAAGAAGCACTGCAGCGCTTGCAGCCGATTGAGAGCACCAATCAGACGCTAGAGCTCTCCGTCTCCGAGACCCAAAATAATGTCGCTAGCCGCCTGAGTAACCTAGGGGCCTCTATGCTGAACTCCCCTAGCCTCTCACCTGCCTCTCCGGAGCCGACTAATGTTGTTCCGGCGGGCCCCGGGGTCTCTAATGGCGCTGAGATGATCACTGATGAGAGCGGCCCTTATAGCGGCTTAAGTGCTGGTGATGACGCCATGGACGCGCCAGAAAGCGGCTTTGGCCTCTGGGTTAGCCCGTTTATGGGCCAAGCTACTCAGGAAAAGCGCCTCTATAGCGCCGGCTATAGGGCCGATACCGTCGGCGTCTCAACCGGCGTTGATATCAAAGTTGATGATGATCTCATCTTAGGCCTCGCCCTCACTCATTTAAAAAATGATATCAAGCATAAGGGCTATAAAAGCGGCGATACTACCACTACTACCTCTACGCTGCTTTCCATCTATGGCGCCCAGCAATTTACGCAAGAGTTATATGGCCAGTTCATTGCCACCGTGGGTAATAATGCCATCGAAAATAGAGAACAACGCAAAGGTAGCGGTATTGCCCGCTCCAAATATAATTCCATGTCCATTGCTCTAGAAGCCGGCAGCGGCTACCAATATAGCTGGCGGAGCTGGCGCCTTACTCCCTCCTTAGGCCTGCGCTATACGCGCGTTAATGACGGTGGCTACCGCGAAACCGGCGCCGGTGATCAGAACTTGAGCGTCAATAAACGAGCCTCCGATAAATTAGACCTGAACTGCCAAATGGCCCTGCGCCCCCAAAGCTGGCAGTTACCCAATGGCCTTACCTTAAGCCCGTCTTTAAGCGCTGGCCTCTCTTATGATTTAATTAGTAAAGATCCTAAAGTCTCGGCCCACTTAAGTGGCGCCACCGCCCCCCTTAAGTCTAAAGCCGATAAACCACTCCGCCTCTTCTATCACACCACCGCCACCCTCAATCTGCAATATAACCAAATGGAATATGCCCTCTCCTATAACCTCTCCACCGCCAAAAATTACCAAGCCCACCAAGGCTCCCTCAAAATTAAACTCAACCTCTAATATCCTCGCACCCTCCACCCCCCCTCTATGGGGAGGGGGGGGGTGAGATTATAGGGTAAAATATAGAAGATGACTTTTTAAGAAGTAAGGGGCAATTTAATGGTGAAGGTTGCTCCAGCTTGGCCGTTTGATGCCACTGCAATACTGCCATCATGCGCTTCCACAGAGGCTCGGCACAAAGCTAAGCCAATGCCCCGCCCTCCAGCTGCCGTATCGGTTTTAGAACTCACCTTAAAGACCTCAAATATACTCTCCAATTCCTCTTGAGGAACCCCAATACCTTGATCGGTAATCGCAAAGATAACTTGGTTGTCAGTTTTCTCTAATTTAATATTAACGACTCCTTGCTTGGAATATTGAATGCTATTAATAATTAAATTATCAAAACATTGCCCGATATATTCCGGATCAACATAAGCATATACTTCCGGTTCTATATTTACCTCAAAGGTCAGGGGCTTATCTTCTAGATATAATTTCTTGCATCGCGCAATAGTCTTTACTAATAAATCGCTGACATTAGTCTCGGCTCGCTTTAAATCTACCCGCCTAACCTCTAAGGCTGCTAAGGATAACATATTAAGCAGCATAGAAGAGAGGCGCTCACAATTCTTATAGAGCTCATTTGACAATAAAGCCGAGTGCTGGTCGAGCTTGGTCGTCGCTAAATGCTTCGAGAGCATATCGGAAAAATTCAGAATACTCCCAAGCGGGATGCGTAATTCATGCCCAACATTCCGCAATATTTTCTCCGACGCAGAGCCCAACCGGCGCAACTCTTCTTCTTGGTGCGTTAAACGCTGACCATAGTGGCTGACCTTCTCCCCCAAACGCTCGGCAGTTTCTTCGGTCTCTTCAATATAATCTTGGGTAGGCTTGAAGAAAATCACTACACTTGCCCCGATAATTACTAACACATACAGCATAACAAAAGCAGGACTACCGATATTCACCGTTAAATCATAGCTAGTAGCAAATTGGTTATAGAGGCTCACTCCTAAATAAACCCCTAACGGAAATAATATTACAGATAGGCGCCAGCGCAGGAGCTGGAAAGCAATTATGGTATTTAAGGTAAACATGGTCAGCTGTAGCGAGGAGAAATCATTGACCATGACAAAAAAGATGCTGAAGATAATCAAGGTGTAACTAACCGCCGGTAACCACCAATTTTTAACTATAGCTTCCTTCCATCGCGCCGGCACGCTTAATGGCCAGATGGGGTACATAGCCATCAAGACACCCGTTACCATCATTAGTTGGTAAATCCCGAGTAAGCCACTGCCGCCCCAGGCCAAATTGACATGGCTGGAATACATCACTGTTACTGTATAAATGACCGTGTAAATACCAAAGCCCATATAGGTAAGCTCATTGCTGGGGGCATGTTTATAGCAAAACTTCAACCAATTGAAATTCGCTATATTAGTCCGCAGATCCTGCCACCATAATTGCCGGGCGCGCGCTGCTGCTATTAAATGGCTTTTATCCTTAATGCCAACCCAGCCTCCCGGCTCCCTAAGTAAATAATGCGC
>CAZFQW010000261.1:0-5530 GCA_964521225.1 uncultured Roseobacteraceae bacterium | reverse complement strand
AGACTAATGTAGCTTGAGACTCTAATACACTATCCATATCTACCTTACTTAAATCCCATCCGCCAGCTTCCATAGATTCTTTGAATGCCTCTCCGTAACGAACAATATCAGACTCTAAAAATTCTCTTAAGAGATCATTGCCTTCGCGAGTTCTTTCGCCTACACCTGCAAATACAGAAAGACCGGAGTATCTCTTAGCAATATTATTTACTAACTCCATAATAAGTACAGTCTTTCCTACTCCAGCACCTCCAAACAAACCGATTTTACCACCTTTCGAATAAGGAGCAATTAAATCAATTACTTTAATACCAGTAGCAAGTACTTCTGACTTGGTAGAGAGCTCATCAAAAGCAGGTGCAGCTCGGTGGATAGGGAGCTTATTATCTCCTTTAGGTTGGCTTAAACCATCAATTGCTTGCCCTACAACATTGAATAACCTACCTCTAATATCATTACCAACAGGCATTGAAATGGGTTGTCCGGTATCTACAACATCCATTCCTCTTGTAAGACCTTCAGTACTATCCATTGCAATAGCTCTTACTCTATTTTCCCCTAAATGTTGCTGCACTTCCAGTATGATAGTTTGTCCATCAAGTTTTTGAACTTCAAGTGCATTTAGAATACTAGGTAATTGTACACCTTCAGTATCAAAACTAGCATCTACTACAGGCCCGATAACCTGTGTTACTTTTCCTTTATTCATAACAGAATCAGTAAATTATTTATGGCGTTTTTATGCGTTGCAAAAGTAGATGATATAATCATTTATTGCAATGAAATAAAATTAACTTAAGCACTTTAGGGCTTAAAGTGGAGTGTTTTGTTTTGCGAAGACCTAAAATATCTCCTCAAATTCCTATAACTCTGTTTATATAATTGTGCTTAATAAATTCTTATTGTTTAATAATTGATAAAATCCATCGATAAACTGCTGATAATTTATTGGCGGATACCCTCAAAGGAAAATTAATTTGAAGGAAATACCCTGTTAATAGGATAAATTGTATATTTTTTGTTGCATATTTTCGTTGAAAAAAAGCAACTTATTCATTATATATTGTAGTTGTATCATCATATAAATTGATGTCTTTCAGCTTGATTTTTCAAAAAAAAAGAAAAAACACCCTTGTTAATAATTGTAAACATAATTACTTTTGCAATTATTGTTAGTAATTACTTGTGGATAGAAATTGCTTGATTCTAAAAAAAATTACCAGCATGCGTTTTCATTTGATAACATTAATACTTTTTTTATCTGTACAAGGTGTAGTTGCACAAGATACAGAAAATGCTAATTCCGTTTGGGAAAGTTTATCACAAAATCCATTAGACTCTGTTCTTTGGACGATGTACATGGGTAAACCTTGGGTTAGTATGACTTTCAGAGAGAAGGAGCAGATTGGTAAATGGAAAAATTTTCTTAAAGAGAATACAGACGCGATAGAAGAGCAAGAATTAATTGCAAGTGTAGACAATGCTGAGCTGTGGAGCGATATACCGGAGCTTTCTGTGAGGGAATCTAAAAGGCAAGCAGAGGAACAAATGGCTCAAAATCAATACATTTCTCAGCTTGAGTCTATTATGCTTGAAGAACCAGATATGCTTTCGAGCCTCAAATCGAACATAAAAGCAAATTTTGTTGTAATAGAAGCTACTTACCAAGAGGAATTTAGCCAGTTAGGAGTAAGCTATACTTCTTATTCAAACAAGTATCCTAAGGGAGGATATAGCCAAGATCTTTGGGTACAAGAAAAATCTCAAGAATTAAAGCAACTAAAGAGAAAAGAATTTGAAAAAGTGAGAGTTCAATTAGTAGGAAAGTAAAGTCAAATTTGTATTCCAAAAGCCAAAATATCATCTGTCTGTTGTTCTTCTTCTTTCCAACTTTTATACTTTTCAATCAAAGATTTTTGTTGTTCTAACAAAGGCTTTTCTGCTATATCAGATAAGTACCTTCTAAGATTTTTCACCATAAACTTACCCCTGTTTTTACTTCCAAATTGATCCTGATACCCATCGGTAAAAATCATTAATTTATCTCCCTTTTTTAGACTTATCATTTTGTTATTAAATCTATTAGAGATGTCTAAATAGTGCGAACCTCCTACAAAAACTTTATCGGGTGTAATCATCTTCAATTCACCATCAGTCATATAATATAGCGGGATTTTTGCTCCTGCATAAACCATTCTGAAGTTGTTTACATTAATCTTGAGTATACCTATTTTAATTCCAATGTTAAAATTAATGTATTGGTCAACAGGGATTAACTTTAGTATTCGTTTATGAAGTTCTGAAAGTAAATCTGCTGGAGTTCGATAACTTGTTTCGTTAATAATTTGAGCTACTAAAGAATTAATGATAACGGTATTAAATGCCCCCGAAACACCATGGCCGCTGCAGTCGGCTACTACTACATTGATTGAATCGCCTTGATGCGTATACCAGCAGAAATCGCCACTAATTACATCCTGAGGGATATTAAGCACAAAATAGCTATCAAAAATATTTAAGAAGGAGGGGTTAGGAGGTAGCAAAGAGTCTTGAACTTGTTTGGCATAGTCGAGGGACTCTTCAATTTTTTGACTTTTCGATGCTAGCATTCCTGCTTGTTCTTGAAGCGTTTTGGCTTGTTGTTCTAGTTGTAATCGTTTTTCTTCTATCTCATTCGCTTGGTTGATGATTTCTTTATTCTTTTTTACAATTAGCTTTCGAGAACTCTTGTTTCTGCTGATAATTAGCCAAACTAAAAAAGTGGATAAAACAACGCTAACCACTAAAAAAAGTAACAATCGCTGGTGTAACTCTCCTTCACTTTTTTCATGCTCAAGACTTTTCCTGTTTTTCTCAAGCTGAAAAGCCTTTCTGGTTAGTAGGGTATTGAGCAGCCCCTCTTCTGTAACTGCTAATTGATTTTGATATTTTAATGCTGAGTCTAACGCACTTTCTGCTTGCTTGTATTTATTCTGATGAAGTAAGGCGAATGCTTTAAGGTTAAGTGCTTTGGCTACTCTTTTTGAATCGTCTGTCTTCTGCCAAAGTGCTATTTCTGCTTGCGAATAAAACAAAGCACTGTCATATTTTTCTATTAGAAGATAGGCAATTCCCATTTTGTGCAGTGCGTCAGCTTCAATCAATCTTAAGTTTTGTGAGTTTGCTATTCTTCGGGCTTCATCAAAATCTTTAAGGGCTTTATTATTTTGTTTTAAATTTCTTGCTATAATTCCTCGGTTGATAAAGGCTTGTGCTAAGCCTTCGAAATCTTGTATTTTTTCTGCCTGTTTTTTTGCTTTCTCAGCATAAAAAACAGCTTTTTGGGAATTTATATCACGATATTGCTCGGAGATTTTATTTAGAAGGTCAGTAACATCTTTGCCTTTTACCTGGGGGATTTGATCAATAAGTTGCTGAACTGAAGAGGAGTCTTGAGAGGGGGTGTTAAAACCTAGGTATAAGAACCCTATAAAAAATATTTTAAGCTTTATTGTTCCCATAATTCCCTTCGAATCTTTTAAAAGTACTAAGATTTTAACACGTATTTTATCTAACTGGGCATTAAACAAAAATACATAGGGATATATTTTTTGCAAGGTATAAGCTCTATTCTTTTGTAGGTTGTGGTTTATTAATAGCTGAGCAAGATGTTTTTTACAAACTCCATAAGCCACATTGGAGTTGATGTTGCCCCGCAAATACCTACAGAATCGCTATCATTAAACCACGCCTCCTCAATTTGCTCAGGATTTGAAACAAAAAATGTATTTGGGTTTACGCTTTTACAAATATTGTAAAGCACTTTACCATTAGACGATTTAGTTCCTGCTACAAATACTACTTTATCGAACTGCAAAGCAAATTTTTGTATAGACTTATCTCTATTAGAAACCTGTCGGCAGATTGTATCATTTGCATTTACTACAATGCCTGCATTTTCTAGGGTTTCTTTTATTTCATAAAAATGGTCGGTACTTTTTGTGGTTTGACTATAGAGTGTTACGCTAGAAGGCATTGTAGATAAATCTAACTCGTTAATGTCTTGGAAAACCACTGCATTATTTTGGGTTTGAGCCATTAGCCCTATTACTTCTGCATGCCCATGTTTCCCGTAAATGTAAATATCATCCCCTTTATCATAAGCACTTTTTATTCTGTTCTGTAACTTCAGTACTACAGGGCAAGAGGCATCAATCAACTCTAAATTATTTTCCATACCTATACGATAGGTAGAAGCAGGCTCGCCGTGGGCGCGGATAAGTACTTTTTCGTTATGTATACTTTTAAGCTGCTCGTGGTTAATAATGGATAGCCCCTTTTCTTGTAGCCGATGGACTTCTTCGTCGTTATGGACAATATCGCCCAAACAATAAAGCTTGCCTTCTTCTTCAAGGATATCTTCAGCCATTTCAATTGCATACACCACCCCAAAGCAGAAGCCTGAACCTTCATCTATGATAACTTTCAAGTTCAACATCGTTTTCGATAGTTTTTTGAGTTTATAATGTTTTGCTTTTAACCAATATTTAGAGGGACTGTTCGGCGAGTGTGTTTTATAAATTTTAACGCCCACAAATTGATTTAGAATAAACCATACATCATAAACCTGACATACTATATATTGTTCTAGCTTCCTTTATTTTAAATTAAGATATTTATAAGTTTTAGGCAGTTAAGGATTTGTCTTAATTTAATTTGAGAAAAAGCAATTCATTTCCAGATAGTTATATCATATTAAATACAATTTACTTTTGCCCGAGTACTTATCATTCAATAAAACTTGAATACATAATTCATCCAATCATCAGCAGTACAAAAACATGTCAGTTAGAGATATAGAACTTGAACTTTACGAAAACTTAAACTCTTTTTTTATTGGAGAAGGGTTTGAACTTAAAAAGTCTTTAAAACAGTACAGAAAGACAACAGCGTCTGGATTTTTAAATTTTATTTTCTCTGTTTCTAAATCGGCTGATGATTTTTTCCTTGAAGTAAATTTTGGGGTTAGAGTAGAGGCAATTGAGCATATTAGTCAGCAGTTTTTAGATACCTTGCCGGCCTTTCAAAAAGAAACAAATACACTTATTATCTCTATTGAGAAATTCAACGATAACAAATACTTTCGGTACAGAATAGCTAATCGAGAAGATTTAAAGCTTACCTGTAAACAAGTTTGCCAATTTACATTGGAACAAGGGCTCGATTTTCTTTCAAAAAACCAAAGCCTTAATAGCATCGACGAGGTTTTTAATAAAAAACCTCATGAGCCTTGTAAGTACCTTTACAACCAAACTCACAGATATTTCAAGGGGCTAGTTGCATCGAAAATAAATCATAACCCCAAATTCGTACAGCTTTCCGAAATATACCATCAAAAATTGCAAGCAATGAAAGTTCCAGAGACTACACTCACTTCTTACAGTAGTCTGGCCAATTATCTTACCTATTATTCTGCTAACTAATTGAATTGTAGCACTAAGAGCATGTTTAAAAATTTAATTTCTTAAAAACGAATTATCATAAAATAATA
>CAZFQW010000260.1:0-5530 GCA_964521225.1 uncultured Roseobacteraceae bacterium | reverse complement strand
CGACCAAAAATTGGCATTACTAAATACACGGGTATTTTAGAATTTAACTTAACTTTTTCTTAGCTCCTTTTTCAAGATTTTACCCGTTGCACTCATAGGAAGAGCATCCATAAACTCAATGGTTCTTGGGTATTTATAAGCAGCGATTTTATCTTTGGTCCAAGCAATTAACTCTTTTTCGCTAACCGCCTGTCCTTTTTTTAGAACTACACAAGCTTTAATTTCTTCTCCGCTTTCTTCGTCGGGAACGCCAATGACGGCGACTAAAGAAACCGCTTCGTGTTTAATCATCACTTCTTCCACTTCACGCGGATATACATTCAATCCGCCTCTGATAATCATGTCTTTTGTTCTATCGACAATAAAGAAGAAACCCTCTTCGTCTTTAATGGCTACATCGCCAGAGTGCATCCATCCTCCTTTCAGCACTTCTACATTTACTTCTGGGCGTTTGTAATAGCCTTTCATAACATTATGGCCTCTGTATAGTAATTCGCCTTTTTCTCCAACAGGCACTTCGTTGCCATTGTCATCTACTAACTTTACTTCAACTCCCCATAGCGGCGTGCCGATTGAACCGGGCTTTCTACCCACCTCTAACTGATTAAAAGTAACTACCGGAGAACCTTCCGACATGCCATAACCTTCAATAATGGGGACTTTAAATCGTTCTTCAAAATCTTCTAAAACTTTTATAGGAAGGGATGCTCCTCCCGAAACACAAATCCTTAACTTCTCAGAAATCGCCTTGTAATTAAATTTTTCTTCTTTGTAGTGTATCAGTCCCCAATACATAGTTGGTACCCCTGCAAATACCGTTACTTCGTACTTTTGCATGAGTTCAAATACCATTTCGGCATCGAACCGAGGGAGCAATATATTGGTAGTTCCTCTGTAAATTCCTGCATTCATTAGCACCGTCATTGCAAAAATATGGAAAAGTGGTAGAACAATCAGGAGCGTGTCATCAGATTTTAGGCTTAATAAATCGCGCGAGGCCATGGCATTAAGCAATAGGTTTGAGTGGGTAAGTTCCGCCCCTTTTGGCTTACCAGTAGTACCCGAAGTGTAAATAATAAGTGCCGTATCGTTTGCTACTGTTGCCACAGTTTTTAAATATGGCGATTGCCCCGCCATCAACGAACCTAAAGTGGCTGCGCCTTCCATCGGAGAAGGCATATCGGGCTTAGGCATAATCATAAAAAAGTGCTCGCAGGTATTTACTTCTTTAAAAGCTGTGAAACCATTGTGCCCCATGGGTAAATCTTCGGTGCCTACAAAACAGAAATATGCTTTTGCATCGCTATCTTCTAAGTGATATTGAATTTCATCTTTCTTTAATAATACGCTAAGCGGAACTACGATTGCCCCCGTCTTTAAAATCCCAAAATAAGCCATTGGGAAATAGGGGAGATTTAAACAACTAAGTGCTATTTTATCGCCAGGTTTTATTCCCTTGGCAATTAGCCCGTTGGCAATTTGGTTTGCCGCCATGTTTACCTGCTGATAGGTAACGCTAGTTTCTCCAAAAGTGAACGCGTTTTTAGTAGGATAGCGACGCGCGCTATCTTCGATAAGTACTGAAAGATTTAACATATTATTTTCTGTTTATGCATTGTTATATATTATTCATTTTCATTGAATGCCTTTGCTTGTTTTATTGAGAATTAAGTCTGCTGCTTTTTCGGCAATCATAATTGTTGGTGCGTTGGTGTTCCCTCTCACAATTGTAGGCATTACGGAAGCATCGACTACCCGGAGCTTTGCAATTCCTTTCACCTTTAATTCGTGGTCTACAACGGCCATTTCATCGAGCCCCATTCTACAAGTAGAAGTTGGGTGGTACAGTGTTTCTCCTGTTGCACGAATGTGGTCTTCAATTGCCTTATCGTCTTTTAGTAACTGACTTGGCGAATATATTGTTGAACGATGTTGCTTAAATGCTTCTGCCATTCCAATTTTTTGCGCTAGCTTATAGCCCCAAACTGCCTTGCGAACGTCGTCGGTATCTGCCATATAATTATGGTCGATAACGGCGGGTTGTGCATAATTTGCAGAAGCTATTTTTACAGTTCCCGAGCTTTTAGGTACAAGTACTTTCCCTCCTATTGAGTAACCATTCCCCGTTTTAGGGTTCTCCAAACCATGCGAAACAAAGTAGTTAGGTGCAAAGTGGTATTGGGTGTCAATCACACTTTCGTCGGGCGATGCTACAAAGCCCCCCGCTTCGCCCACGTTACTGGCAAAAGGGCCTTTTTTATTGGTTAAGTAGTTCAATAAATTACCTACGATGTAGGGGAAGCTCTCTGCGCTATCTAACGATTTTTTATAAGGCGAATTAAATATAGAAAAATACACATAGTGGTCTTTTAAGCCTTTACCCACTCCCGGTAAATGCTTTTGAACAGAAATACTATATTTTGTTAGTTCATCGCCATGCCCCACCCCCGAATGCATTAATATTTTAGGGCTGCCGTAAGCTCCTGCACACAGAATGATTTCCTTATCGGCTACCACATCTATAGAATGCCCTTTTTGATTATATTTTACTTCCTTAGCCTCTCCGTTATCAATAAATATTCTTTCTACTTCGGCTTTAATTTCTACAATAAGATTAGCCCTCGATTTTATAGGATTTAAATAGCCACGAGAGGTGCTACTTCGCTCAGCATTATTGCAAGTAACCTGGTAATACCCAAAACCATCTTGCTTTTCGCCATTAAAATCTTGGTTTTTCTGGTAACCCACCTCTTCTGTTGCTTTGATAAACGTTTCTGAAAGTAGGTTTGAATATCTTCTGTTTTCTACCACTAAGGGTCCTTTATTACCATGGAAATCATTTTTAATGGCTTTTTGCCCTTCCGATTTTTTAAAATAGGGAAGCACCTCATCGTACGACCAACCTTTATTTCCTAAAGAACTCCATTCGTCGTAATCGGCTTTATTACCTCGAATGTAAATCATTGCATTCATGCTGCTAGAGCCGCCTAGCATTTTGCCCCTAGGCAAATAAAGCTTCCTATTTCCTGCATTTTTTTGTGCCGTAGTATAAAGTTCCCAGTCCATTTCTGTTTTAAAAAGCTTTGGGAAAGCCGCAGGAATTTTGGCATCTTGCTTATTGTCTTTACCACCTGCTTCTAATAAAAGTACTTTGTTATTGGGGTTTTCGCTTAACCTGTTGGCAAGCACACAACCTGCCGAACCTGCTCCAATAATAATATAGTCGTATGTCCTTTTCATTTTATTTTTTTATAACCATTCGGATAATATATTAATCGCTGATACTATTCAAATTATTAGTTCTGAAAAAAAACAAATAATTTGAATAGTATCTTTTTAAATTATTTGTTTGAATATGAAGTATGCCTTTCTCTCTTCTCAGCTAGTCAATTTAATCTATTTCGATAACATTTTGCGGGCTTCAAGAAAAAACCTTAAGATTCTTATACATAAATTACTTCGATGGAATCTCTACAATTTAGCTTCTTAAAAATGTGCTAATAAAGCATAGCTGTTCTAAGTTAAATTCAAGGTATTGCAACGTATAACTAACTTATGAAAGGCTTGTTCTTTACCTTATTGGTTCAATCCCTTTGTTTCTGTTCACTTTCTGCCAACGGACAAGGAAAACCATGGGATTTTTCGGGAGATACAAAGTGGAAATATAAGTATAGCAGAGCGCATGGTACTAAAGTAGCATTCCCCATTTTTCCGCAAGCACTCAAGGAAATGGAAGGCTATTTAGTACCTACAAAAACTGCTGGAGGCATTTTATTAATGTTCCATACTGCCGCCGAAAGGAGTTGCTTACATTGCGCAGGAGGAATGGCAAATATATTGGGCATAGAACCCAAAGAGAATATTGAAATAAATCTAAATAAAAAAAATATTTTTAGAGGGAATTTATTTTTAAATGAACAACAAAGCAGATTTATTTACTATTTAAAAAAAGCGGAATTATTAATAGAAAAAACAGTGCAGTTTCAAACCATAAATTATGATTAAACTACAAAATGTTGAGGTACATTATACGATTGAAAATAAAATAAAATTCCCCAATTGGCAGCTTGCCCAAGGCGAATTAAGCTTAATTTTAGGAGCATCGGGAACGGGTAAAACTACCCTTTTAAATATACTAGCAGGTATTTTACCCCCAACAAAAGGCACGGCAATTATTGCAGGGCATAACCCGTATACGCTTTCAGTTACCGAAAACGACCGATTTAGAGGGCGTTCTATTGGGCTGATTTTCCAAAAACCACATTTAATAGCCTCTCTTTCTGTATTAGATAATTTATTAAGTGCCCAATATTTTGCCAATCTACCTATTAAAAGAAATGCAGTAATTACTGTTCTAGAAGATTTAAATATTGCCCATAAAAAAAATGAGAAACCCACTAAACTAAGCCAAGGAGAACAGCAAAGAGTGGCAATAGCAAGGGCAATGCTTAACAACCCCCAAGTAATTTTAGCCGACGAACCCACCTCTGCCCTCGACGACGAAAACTGTGAAGCAGTACTCAACCTAATTATCGCACAAGCCCAAAAGCACCATGCAACCCTAGTAATGGCAACCCACGACCAACGCGTAAAAGAAAAAATCAGCCAACAGTTGATATTGGAAAAATATTGAGGAAATGTTTTTTTATAAAAGGGACTCCCAGTAAGAATATTTCAATGTTATTATGGTACAACTCCCTTAAAACCACAGAAATCTGCACACATATCACTAGAAATTGGATAAAGAAAATTGTAAGTCCGTTCTCAAAATGAATGATGAAAACTAGAAAAGAAAGAACTTCTTACGAAGATAGTTTGAAAGATTATTGGAACTTAAAAAGCTCAATGTAAATCTATTTCAAAGAAGGGAAAGCCAGAAAAACGGTTTAAAATGGCAACGATAATGCTTGTAGCTAATGAACAGATTTGGTAAAATAATTACATACACTGAAACGCTCTGAAAAAGAGATTGAAAATTTGGAGCAAGTGCCGAACATTATTAAAAAAGGAGAGATTTATTTCTCTCCTTTTCAATATATCTGTTAAGCTTTTGCAATCACGCTTTGTGGGCCCGCACCTAAATACTCGCAGGCTTTAAGCGCTTCCATATTCTCAAATGGAATTTCTATTTTATCGTAGCCGTATGCTTCTCGTAAAGTGTGTGTTTGGTTGTTATCGCCCATGCTCACATCTACATCGTTCATACCCATTTGGCAGGGGTGTTCGTAGCCACAGGCATGGGTAATTTCTAACATTTCTTTGCGGAACGTGCGAATGTAGTTGTAAAAACGAACCGATTTATGGGCAGGATCTAAACCTGCGGCAAGCCATTTTTTCTGTGTGGCAACGCCAGCCGGGCAAGTGTTTGTATGGCAAACTTGTGCTTGGATACAGCCAATCGACATCATGGCTTCGCGGGCAACATGGATAGAATCGGCACCCATTGCCACTGCTTTGAGTGCATCGGCAGGGAAACCTAGTTTGCCCGAAGCAATGAAGAATACATTGTTAGCCAGGCCCTTCGACGCAA
>CAZFQW010000259.1:0-5543 GCA_964521225.1 uncultured Roseobacteraceae bacterium | reverse complement strand
CATTTACAATCATGCTCCTCCGAAGAGCGCTCGCTTAAATACTGTTATTTATATGAATTCAACTTTCTTTACCGAAAGGTTTTCCTTCTATATTAAAAATAAAAAGCTGTTTGAAGCATCAGATACGCTGCTAGTAGCTTGTAGCGGAGGGGTCGATTCAGTGGTAGCGGCTTACCTGCTTTTTAAAAGTGGCTTTAAAATAGAGTTGGCACATTGCAACTTTGCTTTGAGAGGAACAGAGGCTGACAAAGACGAAGCATTTGTGAAACAGCTTGCAGAAGAGTGGGAAGTTCCTTTCCACTCCATTCGTTTTAATACCAAAGCTTTTGCAAAAGAGAAGGGGGTTTCAACTCAAATGGCGGCTAGGGAGTTGCGTTATAGTTGGTTTGCCAAGCTACTTGCTGCCAAAGAAAATGTTTGGCTTGTAACCGCACATCATGCAGACGACCAAATAGAAACAGTCTTGTTCAATGCAATTAAAGGAGGAGGCATTGCGAGTTTCCATGGGATTTCACCTCAAAAAAAACAAATGATAAGGCCTTTACTTTGGGCTTCTAAAGAAGAAATTATTGCTTTTGCCCAAGAAGAACAGCTACAGTGGCGAGAAGACCAATCAAATGTTTCAAACCATTACCAGCGCAATAAACTCCGCAACCGAGTAGTGCCTATTTTAAAGGAAATTAACCCTAACTTAACTTCAACCCTTACTGCAACTACCGAACGAATTACTGCAACAGAAAATTTACTCGGTATTTTTATAGATGCCTTTCGAAAAGAAAATGTAGAAATTGATAATCAGCAGATTAAAATTTTGCTTGAAGGAATAAAAAAATACGGCAATAATCCTGTTCTATTATTTGAGCTTTTAAAGCCGTTTAACTTTAACTATCGGCAGTCTGTACAACTAGCCGACTCGTTGGAGGGGCAGGTGGGTAAGGTATTTAAAAGCGATACACACCAGTTTTTAATCGATAGGGCTTTTTTGCGGATAGAGCCAATTCCAAAGGGAGATTTAACTGTAAGCGATGAGGGGTTAGTCGAAGTAGAAACACAGAAAATTGTATTCGGCAAAAATGAACTCACCTTCTACCAAATAGAGGCGGCAAACTACATTTTAAAAAAGAGTAGATTTATCGGAGAATTTGATTTTGCTAAACTCCAATTTCCACTCAAAATTAGGCTTTGGAAAGAAGGCGATAGGTTTCAGCCGCTAGGCATGAAAGGGAAAAAGTTGGTGAGCGATTTTTTAACTGACAGAAAAATAGATAGGTTTGAAAAAGACAAAGTGATGGTTTTAACTTCTGGAAATACCATAATTTGGGTCATCGGTTACCAAGTCAGCCATTTGTATAAAATTACACGGCAAACTTCTAGTATATATCAAGTTCACTTTAAAAGTGAGTAAATTGTATTTTCAAACAAGCATTTACTAACATTAGCATGGCAGTTTTTAATCCATTCAAAAAAACATACTCACCTCAAGAAGAAGAGTTGTTTGAGTTTCTTCATAAAAATCACTTTTTTAACTTGCTAAATAAAGAAGAGCTTTTAGAGTTCTTACCTTTCCTGTACCCAAGAAATTATGAGGAAAACGAAGTAATTTTTTTTAGAGGAGACCCGAGTCAAGCATTCTATTTAATAAAAGAAGGGGCGGTTTCGCTGAGTATCGATTTAAAAGATAGCTTTGAAGAACTGACACAGTTAGGTAAAACCGATGCTTTTGGAGAAAATGCATTAATTGAAGGGGAAACTAGAATTTATAATGCTATTTGTAAATCTGAGCATTGTAGCCTATTTGTAATTCCTACTACAAATATTATTGAAGTATTTGAAGATCACGTCCAAATTAGGGCACGCATGATGACGGCAATGGCGTATTATTTTAATGAGCACATGTCAGAAATTTTCTCTTCTTATAGAACTTCTTTCGGCTTTTTTAATTTAGGAATGGGATATGGAAACAAGTAAAACAATTAATTATAACGATTTTAAAGAGGCCCTTATACAAGCTTATGAGGCAAGCGAAACAGCTTATAATCTTACTTGGGAACTCAAAAAATGCAAGGCATTGCATTATGGTTATACCGACGAAACCACCTATTCTTTTGCCGATACACTCAACAGAATGAACGAAGTGGTTTGCTCAAGAGCACAAGTCATTTCTTCCGATATTGTACTCGATGCGGGCTGTGGTTTAGGGGGTAGCACCGTTTATTTAGCAAGGTCAGTCGGTTGCAAAGTACAGGGCATCAATTTGAGTGCGCAACAAGTAGGCTATGCGCGGCAATATGCGAAACGGAATCAAGTTGAGTCGCTAGTTTCTTTTCAGGTAGCCGATTATCTCTCTATGCCCTTCCCCGATGAAACCTTTAGTGTAGTTTGGGCTATAGAAAGCGTGTTTCATACTCCCAACAAAGAAAAATTCTTGAAGGAGGCTTTCAGGGTGCTAAAACCAGGCGGAAGAATTGTACTAGCCGATTATCTATTGGATAAAAAAAGTAAAAACGCATCAGATGAAAATTACCTCAATCGGTGGTTTAATGGCTATGCAATTCCTGGGTTACTATATTGGAAAGAATTAGAAGCTTTATTGCAGCAACAAGGCTTTCACAAAACGCATCATCGCGATATTTCACGTTACGTTACCCCTTCTTCTAAAAGACTTTATAGGCTGGGTAATCTAGCAAAAGCTACTTGGCCTTTTGCTACTGTTTTTATGAAGCACAAAGGGATGAAAGCCTCGCAAGCCTCAAGTTTAGTAGCACAATACAAAAGCCTTAAAAAAGAACTATGGAAATATGCACTCATTTACGCAGAAAAAGAGTAATCACTTTCACAAACTCCTAATCTTTGAATAGAATTGAGCTATCGCCATAACTCAAGAAACGATAGTCGTTTTCTAAAGCGGCATTATAGATTTTCCTCCAATTTTCTCCTGTATAGGCGGCAATTAACAAAATAAGCGTACTGCCCGGTTGGTGGAAGTTAGTAATTAAAGCATCTGACATTTTGAAATCGTAGCCTGGTAAAATGAAAATGGACGTCTCTCCCACAATCTTATCTTTTCCTATTTTTTGCATATAAGACTGCACAGCTTCTAAAGATGTTTTTCTTGTAGGATGTTCGCCTTCAACCTGATAAGGCAATAACTTTTCTACACTAAAAGGAATTTCTTTTTCGGGATGCTGAAGTGAAATTAATTTTACCCCAAACCAATACAAGCTTTCCAAAGTACGGATAGAAGTTGTGCCGACTGTAATTAGCTTTTTTGCACTCAGCAGTGCTTCAATATTTTGAGTGGCAATTACAATTTGCTCGGTGTGCATAGGGTGTTCAAATACATTCTCTGTTTTAATTGGTTGGAAAGTACCCGCACTTACATGAAGCGTAATTTCGTGCGTTTTTATGCCGTTTTTCCTGATTTCTTCTAACAAATCGTTTGTAAAATGAAGCCCTGCGGTTGGCGCAGCCACTGCCCCTTTTTTGCTGCTATAAACCGTTTGGTAGGTCTCTTTATCTTTTTCAACAGGCTTGCGGTTTAAATAAGGAGGCAATGGTACTTCGCCAATACTCATGAGCATTTCAGAGAAAGCCAGGCCTTTGTTGCTCCAACTCAGTTTTACCTTTTTCTCTTCTCTATTTAAAAGCTCAGCGTTGAGATTCCCTAAATGATTGGGAAGCATTAAACTAAGGACTAGCCCGTCGTTCCACCGTTTAAGATTGCCAATGGCACATTCCCAAGTGCATTCTTCGGTGGCATTCATGGCATCGTTTACATGAGTAAAAGGAGCAATGGGATGCAACAAAAATAATTGAATAACCGCCCCCGAAGGTTTCTGAAAAAAGACCCTAGCTGGAATTACCTTTGTATTATTAAAAATAACTAAGCTTTTTTCGGGGAGGAGCTGAGGTAGTTCGTTAAAAATGCGATGGTTTATGGTTCCTTCTTTATACACTAAAAATTTTGAAGAATCGCGTGGTTCGGCAGGGAAACGGGCAATCTTTTCGTCGGGAAGCTGATATTCGTAATTTTTTAAGTCTATCTCAGGCATTTCAATTTATTTTTTTGAAGCACAAAAGTAATGAATTGTTCAGTTTTAAATATACTCCCGAAAACCAACCATAAAGAGTTGTGCAAAGGGTTTATAACTACAAACTTTGCAGGTATAAGTAAATATTTAATGACGAACTTTAAAAGTATCCCTAATGAGTGTTTTAATAATTCATCATTGAATATTTATTTCGTATTTACCTCAATCATTCCAATCATTCCAATCATTTTATAAAAAATTCCCATGATTTACGAAAAACTGATTAAGCCCATTTTGTTTTCTATGCCACCTGAACAAGCACATGAATTTACCGTTGAAATGTTGCATAAGTTTTTAGGATGGGATGCTGCACGTGGTAAAGCATCCCATCTTTTTGAGGTAAATCATCCTCTTTTAGAAACAGAAGCTTTTGGTATCAAATTTAAAAATCCAGTAGGTTTGGCAGCAGGTTTTGATAAAGATGCTCATTTTGTTGATGAAATCTCAACTTTTGGCTTTGGCTTTTTGGAGGTAGGAACAGTAACGCCCAAACCTCAGGATGGAAACCCACAACCTCGCTTGTTTCGGTTGCCTCCCGACGAGGCGTTGATTAACCGAATGGGGTTCAATAATAAAGGCTTAGAAGCGATGGTTGCTCGCCTTAAAAAACGAAAAACCGATTTAGTGATTGGTGGAAATATTGGGAAAAATAAAGTAACACCTAATGAAAATGCAGTAAACGATTACCTGCTATGTTTCGAAAGTCTCTTTCCTCATGTAGAGTATTTTACCGTAAATGTGAGCTCTCCGAACACACCTAACCTACGTGAACTCCAAGAAAAAGGTCCTTTGCTAGCATTATTAGGGGCTATTCAAGAAAAAAACCAGCAGCAAAATAAGCCCAAACCAATTTTACTAAAAATAGCTCCCGACCTTACTGATAGCCAGTTAGATGACATCGTTGAGATTGTAAGGGAAACGAAAATTCAAGGCGTAATTGCAACCAATACCACTATCGACAGAAGCAACCTCAAAACTTCTGAAACTAGATTGAAAGGAATTGGTAATGGAGGTTTGAGTGGCAAGCCGCTTACCAACAGAGCAACAGAGGTAATTCGGTATCTATCGAACAAGGGGAAGGGCGATTTTGTGATTGTAGGTGTCGGAGGAATTATGACTCCACAAGACGCAATTGAAAAGCTGGAAGCAGGCGCACATTTGTTACAAGTATATACAGGTTTTGTGTACAAAGGCCCTTGGCTGGTAAAGGATATTAACAAAGCAATCCTGAAATACCGAAAGCTTTAATGTTTTCTTTTTAACGCTTAAGGTTAAGTAATTGTGAAATAATGAAGGCTGCAAAACTATATCTACTCTTAGCCGTTAGAGAGGTGTACATATTTGAACATAATCTATTTGAAATCGAACACTTTTGTACAATTCAAGACGCTCTGATTAATAGCTAACTAGCTGATACAACATTGGCATAGTGTCTCCCGCTGAAAGGTCCAG
>CAZFQW010000258.1:0-5591 GCA_964521225.1 uncultured Roseobacteraceae bacterium | reverse complement strand
TGGGGCGAATTTGCTTACCATCAACGGGACGTTATATCCTGTGGGCAAGGTAATTCCTCTGCCAGAAGCTTTAAAGCCCGAACCTCCCATTCCCACTATTGCCGAAGCATTGGCAAGTAACAGTGAATACGCTTCTTTTTACGAACTCTTAATAAAAGGAGAACAACTCAACAGGCTTGCCGATACCTTAACTACGCAGACCCTATTTGTTTTCAATAATGAAGCGTTCGATAACTTTATACAGCAAAAAGGCTTTGCTAACCTGAACGAGTTGCCCAATTATATCGCTAAAAATTTTGCTTCTTATCATTTAGTAGGGCAATTACTTAGCCATGAAGATTTAAACATTGCCGAAACGCTTTCTTCGCTATTCGGGAAAGAAATACAAGTGATAAAAGAAGGCAATACTATTCGCCTGAAAAGCCCTGTCCAAAACAATACGTTGTTGTTAAAAGAAAGCGGAATTGAAGTGAATAATGGCGTAATTTATTTAATCGAATTCCCTTTAGAAGTTCCCATAACGCTTCAAAATTTCTTAGCCGAAGAAACAGAATTCAGTTGGCTGAAAGCAGCCCTATCCGAAACCGATATTTGGCAAAAACTCGACGATATATCCTTGCAAAGCACGCTAGTGGCAGGGAGAAACGAGGCACTTACCGAGTATGTAACTAACCAAACAGCATTTAATTCGGCAGATGATTTTTTGAATTCTACCGATGCTTTTTCTTTAGCAACTTTTCATTTAATTGAAGAAAAAGATTTAATTACTTCCGAAATTAAAAATGTAAAAACGCTAAGTAAAAAAGGAGAATTAAATAGAAGTGTTTTATTAACACCCGAGGGTTTCATTAACGAGCAAATTCAGCCTACAAGAACAGGAAAATATGAGCATTATTATGTTGTAAACGGCAGTTTATACTTCACCGAGGAGCTTATCAACTACCTTACTATCAATGATTTGTTGGCTATTCATCCTCACACAAAAACCTTGAACGAATTAGTAAATCAATTAAATTTTGGAAATTCGTTAAATACCCAAAATATTACTTTTATCGCCCCGAACAACGAGGCTTTTCAGTCTGCAATAAATACCCCTAATAATGGGATAGATAGCTTACAACAAATTACGGCTAATCTGCTTTTTTACCACCTTTCCGAAGGATTAAATACAACTGAAAGCCTTGGTACAGGCGATGTATTAAATACATTCCTTTCCGAACAAAAACTTAACATTAGCACTACAAACGGGCTTGTTTTCTTCGGGAACAAAAGCACAAGCAGGGCAATTTTGAGCGATTTTGTAACAGAAAATGGGGTATTTCACCTTGTTGATCAAGTGTTATTGCCATGATTTTTGTGTTTCCTTCTTTATTCGAGCGTGCACGCTCGAATGGGGTTCAGCATTTCTGAAAACATCCATATTTTTAGAAATATCCTACTTATATAATCCAGTAATAAATGAGTTGTAACAGTATCTTATGCATTGAGGTAATTCAATTGCCCCAATGGAATTGCCCCAATGGAATTGCCCCAATGGAATTGCCCCAATGGTAAAACTCTTAATACTACATTAAACCATGAAGTTTAGCATACTGCAAAAGCATAATTGTTTTGCCGTCTTTTATCTCCCCAGAATAAATCATTTTGTAGGCATTCTCAAAGGTTAGTTCAAGTACTTCAATATTTTCTTGCTCTTCTGCCAGTCCTCCTCCTTCGCTTACTTTCATTTCTTTACTATATTCAGCAATAAAAAAGTAAATCATTTCGGTTACCGAACCGGGAGACATATAGGCTTCAAAAATTTTTTCAACTTTTGAAATCTTGTAGCCTGTTTCCTCTTCAGTTTCCTTTTTTATGCAATCTTCGGCGTTGTTCTGATCCAATAAACCGGCACAAGCTTCAATCATCATCCCGTTTTCGTTACCATTCACATAAGTAGGCAGCCTGAATTGCCTCGTTAAAATTACGGTTTTTGTATCTCGATTATACAATAAAATGGTAGCTCCGTTTCCTCTGTCGTAAGCTTCTCTTGTGTGCGTTTCCCACTCACCATTATGTTTTTGATAGTCAAAAGTTACCTTGTTTAAGGTATACCAATTGTCAGATAATAGTTCTGTTTTTTTAATCCTGATTTTATCGTTTTTCATTCGGGGTTTCTTTAAAAAATTTGAGGGCGCTTTTTGTAACCAAAAAAGCTAAAATATGCTATTTCACCAATCGGAATATTTCATGTAGTTCAACTACTTTTCCTGAGCTTTTTTGGCTATTAAATATACATTTATGAAATTAATTTTTCATTGAATAGAATGTATTATATACATTTACGAAATAAATAACTATTCTTAGCCGATGAAAGGAACATACTTAGGCGAATTTGAGGAAATTGTACTGCTCACCATAGGGGTTTTGTACGATGAAGCCTATGGAGTAGCCATCAAAAAAGAACTTGAAGAACAAACGGGCAGAACCATTAGCATTGGAGCAATACACGCTTCGGTAAACCGCTTGGAAGACAAAGGTTTTGTAGAATCGCGTTTCGGGGAGCCTTCCAAACAAAGAGGGGGGAAGCGCAAAAAGCTGTATAGAGTAACCATGTACGGGCAGAAAGCCTTAGCAGATTCGCGCGATTTACGCCAACGGCTCTGGACACAAATCCCCAAACCTGCCTTCCAATTTATTACTGTTTAAGATGCCCAAGGAAAACGAAATAATATCGCCCCCAAAAAATGCGCTAAGGCTGCTCAGGTGGTTTTGCCACGAGCATTACCTCGAAGAAATTGAAGGAGACCTTGAAGAATTATTTTACGAAAGGGCAACGCAAAAAAACATCCGCAGGGCAAAGAGGCATTTTTGGTGGGAGGTAATTAAAAGCTGTCGCCCTTATTTCTGGAAAAAAACTAACCCAACTCAATATTTAATTATTCAAGAAGCTATGTTCAGAAATTACTTTAAAACCACCTACCGAAACCTATGGCGGAATAAGACTTTTTCGGCCATTAATATTTTTGGTTTATCGCTCAGTATGTCCGTTTGTTTACTAATAATTATGTTGGTAAAAGGGCAATTTTCATACGATAGTTATTTAAAAAATGCCGATAGAATTTACCGAGTAGTAACCCATGTAGATGGCGATAGAAATTACCGAGTTGCCACTACTACTATTCCGCTTGCTAACTTAATTAAGAACGAAATTACCGGGGTAGAAAAAGTATCGCTTATGAACCGTTGGTTTTCTGGCGATGGGTATGCCAATGGAAAAGAAATCCCTATTAGTGGTAAGTTGGCAGATAATACGTTTTTTGAGATTCTGCAATTTGAATTTGAAGAGGGCGACCCTAGCACCGCACTTTCACGCTCAGATGGCATTGTACTAACTTACGAAACGGCACAGAAATTCTTTGGAAATGAACCCGCTTTGGGGAAACCCTTTCAGATAAGCGACCTGTATAATGCACCCAAAGAAGGGCCGCATAAAGATTTTTTTACCGTTACAGGCGTACTCAAAAAAACAGATAACGTATCTCATGTAGATTTCGATGCGATGCTTTCTTTTGAGTTAATCAAAGAATTTATGGCAAAAAAACGTTTGCAGATGGAAAGCCTAGACGATTGGGAAGATACCTACCAAAACTACATCTATTTAAGTTTGGCAGAAAACCAATCGGCGGAAGAGGTAGAACTGCAAATTAGCAATGCCATTCAAAAGCATTTAACGTCTTCAGAAGAAGAAAACAAATCTACTACCTCTTTCAAGCTACAGAATGTAAGAAAAATCACCCCTTACTTTGGCGAAAACTACAGCAACCAGGCAGGGCATTCCTTCCCAATTGTTGCGCTACTTTTATTAATAGGTATTTCGGCAGTAATTATGCTCAGCGCTATTTTTAATTACACGAACCTCTCTATGGCGCGCTCCATTACCCGGGCAAAAGAAATTGGCGTTCGCAAAGTAAATGGAGCGAGCCGGTGGCAGGTAAGAACACAGTTTATTTTAGAGGCAATAGTACTTTCTTGTATCTCTTTAATTGTGGCAATTGCTTTCCTTCAATTTTTAATTCCTGCATTTCTAAATTTACTAGGCGAAAACATTTCACTAAATCTCGAAAATTCTCCAACGATTTATGCTTGGTTTGTAGGTTTTGCCATTTTAATGGGGATTTTAGCGGGAATTTTCCCCTCGTTTTATATCGCTCAATTTAATGCTATTCAAATCTTAAAAAAGATTGGAAATATGCAATTAATGGGGAAGCTAACTTTAACAAAAGGATTAATTGTAATTCAGTTTAGCCTGTCCATGATATTCATTTCTACGGCTTTATTATTCCATCAGCAATTTAATTATGTGCTCAATATGGATTTGGGAATAAAAGGCGAAAACATCTTAGAAGTCGATTTAAACAAAAACGATTTTCAGCTTGTAGAAGAGAAGTTTTTGCAATTCCCCGAAGTAGAAAACGTTGCGGGAGTGAGCCATTTGCCGGGCGGAGGCACTATCTACAGCACCAGAGTTTATACACAGGGAAAGCAAGATTCTTTAATGGTTTATACCATGAATGTAACACCCAATTTTATAGACCAAGTAGGGATTAAAATGCTGGCAGGGAATTTCTTTGATAACACAGTTCCGAGGCAATCGGCAATGCAATATTTAGTGATTAACCAAAAAGCGTTAGAAACGCTCCATTACAATTCACCGAACGATGCCATTGGGCAGCAACTTGTTATAGGCGATAGCACCCAAGTAGAAATTATAGGCGTTACCGCCAACTTCACCAACAAATCTATCCAACAAGAAGTAGCCGCTATGACAATCCATAACAACGAAGATGCCTTTCGTTATGCAAGTGTTAAAATTAATTCTGATAATTACCCGGAAACCATTAAAAAACTAGAAGCGGCTTGGCAAGCATTCGACCCCGTCCATCCGTTCACTTACCGATTTTTCGATAAGCAAATTGGAGATGATTTTAAATTTTTAACCATGCTTACTAAGCTAACAGGTTTTGCGGGCTTCCTCGCTGTAGTAATTGCTGCTATTGGATTTTTAGGAATGGCTATTTTTAATACGAACAACAAATTAAAAGAAATTGCCATACGAAAAGTACACGGGGCACAACTGAAAGGTTTATTCATTCTGTTATCAAAAAATTTTATGATACTGATGGGAATTGCCGCTGTAGTTTCTACCCCATTGGCATACTTGGTAAATAGCCTTTGGTTACAAGAGTTTCCTAAAAAAACCGAAATAGGCGCTCCCATATTTGCAATTGCAATAGGGCTAACCTTTTTTATTGGTTTGTTAACGATTGCCCCACAGCTATGGAGAGTAGCCGTTTCCAATCCTGCCGATACTTTGCGCAACGAGTAGCCGCACAGCAAAATGTTCTTTCAACCGCAAGAAAAAACCACCAAGTTTCACAAAAAAAACTAATTTTGCGGCCTAAAATTTTTTATCTCACTTAGCTGAAACTAAGCATGGAAAATCAAGAAAAATTCTGGGTGTTGCTCTATTACTGCTATACGCCTATTGAAAACCCCGCTCTTTTCAGAGAAGAGCATCATCAGCTTTGCCTCAATCTTAATTTAAGAGG
>CAZFQW010000257.1:0-5604 GCA_964521225.1 uncultured Roseobacteraceae bacterium | reverse complement strand
TACTTCTAGGAACAGAAAGATCTATAAAACATTTGAAAGATAACAGATGTAACTTTTCGACTTTATCTTTCGTAACGAAAGGCTCATTCATCTTCACAGAGCTAATCACTATGTCTGCCGCTTCAATTTCTTTCCAAACTTGATCAAAAGACACCGCTTCAAAGCCGCATTCTTGCGCTAGTTTCAGTGCTTTTTCAAACGTTCGGTTTACTACGTGTACATATTCTACTTCTCTATCTTTTAAGTGGCGGGTTACATCCGAACCAATTTCACCTACGCCTAAAACGAGTACTTTAGGTTTTGCTATTTCCGAAGTAAGTTCTTCTAGCATTTCAACCGCTGCATACGATACAGATGCTGCACCATCTCTGAAAGGCGTTTCCTGAACCACTTTTTTATTCGTAAAGAAAATAGTGTGCATTAACCTATGTAAGAAAGGCCCTGCCATTTCAGCATCAGCCGCCGCTTGGTAGGCTCTTTTTACTTGGTGGGTAATTTGCAAGTCGCCCACTACTTGCGACTCCAAGCCAATGGCTACACGGAACAAATGTTTTGTGGCGGCAAGCTCTTCAAATACATTGAAATAGGCTTTTATGTCGTCGGAATAGGTCATGTTCTTCTCGATACACAAAAGTTGGATAATTTCGGCTTCTAATGAATCTTCGGATGTATAATAAACCTCTGTGCGGTTGCAGGTGGAAATAATAATTGCCTCAGAAACCCCTAAATTATCTTTAAGCCGGTACAGCATATTTTGTACAGCGGTTTCGTCGAGCGAAAATCGCTCGCGAAGCATTAAGGGTGAGTGCTGATGAGCGAGACTAATTCCTTTGAAATTATTCGTCATTCTGTGTTAGTTATTTTGTGCAAAAATAAGCCTTAAAAAGGTTTCTATAAAACCTTTTTTAAGGCTATGCAATATTTATAACGAATCTAGCTTACTTTCTTTTACCTAGAAATGATTAATATCATGTTTGCTACTGATTTTAAACATCATTAAAACAAATGTATTTGGCAAGGCTTTAGTTCTCTTGTGTAAGAGTCTACTTGGTTTCAAACGAAAAATGTACTTTTGCAGTCTCAATTAATTGAACTTCCGATGAACAAAAAAGTCGCTTTATATACATTAGGTTGTAAACTAAATTTTTCTGAGACTTCTACCATTGCCCGAAATTTCGAGCAGAGAGGTTTTAAAAGGGTAGGTTTTACCGACCGCGCCGATGTGTACGTAATTAACACTTGTTCGGTAACCGACAATGCCGATAAAAAATGTAAGAAAGTAGTAAAAGAAGCTCGCAGATTTTCACCTGATGCATACATAGTTATTATTGGCTGTTATGCCCAACTCAAACCCAAAGAAATTGCCAAAATTGAAGGGGTAGATGCCGTATTGGGCGCAGCAGAAAAATTTCAGCTTATTGATTTGCTCGATGGCTTTGTGCGCCAAAAAGAAGCGAGGGTGATTGCCTCGGAAATTAAAGAAGCCAACGCTTTTGTGGGTGGCTATTCTATTAACGACAGAACACGTACCTTCTTGAAAGTGCAAGACGGCTGCAACTATAATTGTGCTTTTTGTACCATTCCTTTAGCAAGAGGCAAAAGCAGAAGCAGCACAGTAGAGGCAGTGCTAAAACATGCTAAAGAAATTGCCGCTACCGACGTGAAAGAAGTGGTTTTAACAGGCGTGAACCTCGGCGATTTTGGCATTGTAGAGGGGAAACGACAGTTCAAGTTTTTCGACTTAATTAAAGAACTAGATAAGGTGGGAGGCATTGAAAGGTTCCGAATCTCTTCGATTGAACCCAACCTTCTCACCGATGAAATTATCGATTTTGTGGCTCATTCAAAACGGTTTGTTCCTCACTTCCATATTCCTTTGCAGTCGGGGGCCGATGCCATTTTGGAAAGTATGCGCCGCCGCTATCGCAAACAGCTATATGCCGATCGTATTGCCCACATCAAAGCAAAAATGCCGCATTGCTGCATTGGTGTAGATGTTATCACAGGGTTTCCCGGAGAAACTGAGGAGCTTTTTATGGAAACCTATCAGTTTTTGAATGAGCTTGATGTCTCGTATTTACACGTTTTTACTTATTCTGAAAGGGCAAACACCGCAGCGGTTGCGATGGGAAATGTAGTTCCTATGAAAACCCGTAACCAACGCTCTAAAATGCTCAGGGGACTTTCGCACAAAAAGAAAAGGATTTTCTACGAACAAAATATAGGGAAAACGGCAACGGTACTTTTTGAACACGACGTACAAAACAATGTAATGGAAGGTTTCACCGAAAATTATGTGAGAGTTCGTGCCCCCTACGACCCCCTTAAAACCAACACGCTTCAGCAAGTTGAGTTATTACAAATCAACCAGGAAGGACTGGTAGATATTAATATCCTTGAAAATTCAGTACTCAAAATTCAATCATAAAACGAACAGAAGATGAAACGTACAATTCAAAAAATGGCAATTTACTGCACCGGAATCTTGCTTGTTTTGAGTGCCTGCCAACAAGAAACCACCACAGGGGAAAATAGCGAAACAAGCACCTCATTTGGTAGTAACGAGACCGACTACCTCGTTACCATCGAAACACGCCACGGCACTATGAAGGCAATTTTATACGATGAAACCCCTCAGCACAAAGCCAACTTCATAAAACTTGCAAAAGAAGGCTATTTCGATGGCACACTTTTCCACAGAGTGATGCAAAACTTTATGATACAGGGCGGAGACCCCACTTCAAAAGGTGCTGCCCCCGATGTGCCTCTAGGAAATGGCGGCCCCGACTATTTAATCCCCGCCGAGTTGAACCCTAAGTTGTATCACGAAAAAGGAGCGTTGGCTGCCGCCCGTAGAAGCGATGCGGTAAACCCCGAAAAGCAATCGAACGGTAGCCAATTTTATATAGTACAAGGCAGAAAATTCTCTGAACAAGAAATTGAAAGCCTCAGCGTGAATTTACAGCTACTTTACAGCTATTTTGGTCAGCTAATGAACGACGCTGCCTATCTCAATGTAAGAACGGAGTACAATCAGCTATTTCAGTCGGGCGACAGCGAAGCCGTGCAAAAGCTAATTTTATCGTACAAAGATGACATTGAAAAAAAGTTTAATGTAAAGGTGGAAAAAGTATTCACTGAAGAGCAAATCCAGAAATATACAACTACAGGAGGGTATCCCCCACTCGATGGCGACTACACAGTTTTTGGGAAGGTAATAGAGGGCTTAGAAGTAGTAGATAAAATTGCAGCGGAAGCTACCAACGCCCAAAACCGCCCCAACGAAGACGTAAGCATGAAAGTAACCGTAGAGAAGATGAAAAAAGCAGAAATTATGGAGAAATTCGGATACGATTTTAGTAGTTGAAATTTTGGTTGAATAGATTTTGAATGCAGCTAATGATTTATTTTGATTCCGTAGGTATTAGGTAATGCTTCCACCCATCCGCTTTTAGCGAAGCAATGCAGATGCTAACGTTTGTAGCATACCCTCCCAACACACAATAGGCACAAATGCCAATGGAAGCCTACAAGCCAATTACTATCTCGCCCACATCGCCACGGTCTCGGACTACTAGACACATAGGCATTGTGCGAGGGAGGGGTACAAGAGAGGGACGCTTGTACCATAGTGGCTGTAATCTTTGCGGACCATCAGTTAAAATAAGCGATAAGTATTCAATAGAAATTTTAACAAAAAAATTAATGAAACTGCTATTTATAATTTTTGGTATTCTATTTTTTTCTCAAAATGTAGTCGCTCAGTCGAAAACCGATAGTTTACGACTACTCCTCAATAATGAAGTTTCGGAAAGAAGAAAAATAGCATTGACTTTAGAGTTGGGAAAAGCCTTTTATCCCGATAATAACGATTCTTCCTTGTATTACCTTTCTCCTCTACTAGATAATCCGAGCATTTCTACCGATACATTAGCCTTAATTGAACAGGCAATCGGAATTGCTTATTATGTTTCAGGAAACTACGATAATTCGGCTAAACATAATTTAAAGGCAATGCAGTTATTTAAAAAGGAAAAAAACTTATCCGGGATTGCCGAAATCTATAATACCATGGGACTTACCTTTTCTACTCTTAAAAGACATCAGAAATCAGCAGAGTATCACTGGAAATCGATAGAAATAGCTACACAACTAGGCGATAGCCGCCTAATAGGACGGAACTGTATTAATTTGGCTATCAATTACAAAGTACTGCCTACGCAAGACAGCACACTCTACTACGCCAACAAGGCAATTGAAATATTTACTGCTATCAAAAATGATTTTCAGTTGGCGATGTCTTATAACCACAAGGCAGATGCTTATTATAATAGCGCAAATTACGAAGAAGCTATCCGCTGGAATTCTTATGTACTGGAGAATTTTCCCAAACTCAGCAAATGGGAAGAATGCTTTTCTTACTTGGGCTTAGCAAAGAGTTTCTTACCACTTGGGCAAAGCAAGGAAAGCATACAATATGGTCTAAAAGGCTATGAAATAGCAGCATCTTTAAATGCCAATTGGGATTTGCAGCAACTTACTAAAGTGCTCGCGGCAAGTTATGAACTAGAAGAAAATTACCACGAAGCCTATCGGTATTACAAAGAATATAAGGCGTTAAGCGATACGCTATTCAATAAAGAAAGTGAAATGAGAATCAACTTTCTTTTACTTGAACAGAAAGACCTGGAAAACATCCAATTAGAGCAGGAAAACAGGCTAAAAGAAGAAGAACTTACTATTAAAAATCAGCAAATTGCTATTTTCATCATCGCTATTGTAGCGTTTATTTTATTGGTGGTTTTGCAGTTCAGAAATAGCAAAAGGCTCAGCAGGCTAAATAACGAGCTAAAAATGCTGAACCAAACAAAGGATAAATTCTTCGCCATTATAGCACACGATATTAAATCGCCCTTTAATTCTCTATTAGGCTTTCTAAACATCCTCAAGAATCCAAAGTCCAATTTATCGGGAACAGAACTACATCAGTTTTCAGAGCTATTGTTTCAATCGGCAAATAATGTATATAAGCTGTTAGAGAACTTATTAGAATGGGCACGGCTGCAAACTAACAATATTGAGTTTAAGCCTTCCGTATTTTCATTAGAGGAAGTAGTTGCCGAAAATATAGCACTCTTAAACCCCGTTGCCAACAACAAGCAAATACAGATTACAAGCGAAGTCCCTAAAGAGCAAAAAGTACATGCCGACCTCTACATGGTAAGTACCATTATACGCAACCTTATTTCTAACGCCATAAAATTCACAAAGAGAGAAGGGGAAATTCACGTTTCCTCTCAGCTTAAAGGCGACTTACTAGAAGTTTCCATACGAGATACTGGTGTGGGGATGGATTCTGAACAAATCAGTCAGCTTTTCAATATCGCTAAAAAAATAAGCACAAAAGGCACAGAAAAAGAGCTAGGTACTGGTTTGGGGTTAGTGCTTTGCAAAGAGTTTATAGAGAAAAACAAAGGCACTTTGAGCGTAGAAAGTGAATTACAAAAGGGAAGTACTTTTAGCTTTACCTTACCTGTGAAAGGCTAGTAAACGTTCGGTTAAGTACTTAAATAAAATTATTTCTGCCTTAATTCGTCGGACGAG
>CAZFQW010000256.1:0-5621 GCA_964521225.1 uncultured Roseobacteraceae bacterium | reverse complement strand
GACCCATCTTTTGGGCCCAAAAATAAGTTATATTTAATTCTGAACAAGTACTTAACTTAAATAAACAATAACAAAAAATCAGTCTTTTAACCATTTTTTTAATTGGTTCAAAGTGTTTTTATTATGTCCTGAGTAGATACTTTGTACAATGCTTCGCTTTTCTTTTCCCGTAAGCCGCCACGAGAGCGAGGCTCTTTGTTGTTCAATGGTTGATGTCGACTGCTCCAAAAAGTCTTTTTCTAGCATGGTTTCGTACAGCAAGTAACCGGGCTGATATTCAAGTGTAACTACCGATAATTGCCCTTGGTACCACTCTTCGGCAAAGGTGATTTTTTCTTGATGATGGAAATCTTGAATATTACTTAAATTGTTATAAAAACCTTCAATAGGCCTGAATAACTGATTAAATAAGCTTCTTTTTACTGTCTTTTGTGTGAGGTTATCGCCTCCCACTTCTGTATCGCGAATAGAAAGAATAATTACTTGAGAAGTATTACGGGCAATCCACCCTCTAAAGGTATATAAAAATCGCAAGGCATCGCTTATTCCAAAATTATCAATCATGCCGGCATCCATAATTTCTAGCTCTGGGTTGCTCGGGAGCATTACATTGGGGGTTACATAGGGAAAGGTGGCATTCATTCTTAGTGCGCTTAAAAACCTGAGACTTTCCCCATTTTGCTCTCTAAAAAATCGTTGAAAATCGACCCCTGTAATTTGCCCTTTCCAAGGGTTGCTATTCCCTTTATTTTCAAATAAATCATTATTTGCTAAGTAACTTACTTGGTGTGGCGAAATGTATAGTTTCCTGCCATCGTTGATAATGGTGGGGGTAAGTATCATCATCGGAATTTCAGCCCTAAACTCTGGTTGTTTATACGCTTTTATAGGTTTGTCAAGAAAATTAAAAGTATTTCTACTCAGTCGCTGTTCAAAAGCATATCCCCTGTCGATAGGGTAACGCAAGTCGCCGTATTTCATGTAGTGTTGCCCAAAAAACAAGTCGTTTGCCAAAAAATTAAAGATGACAGTGTTGAGGTGGTCCCGAGAAATAGAGGTTAAATATTTTGAATTATAAGGTACTACCGCAGTATCTTTTTGGCTTTTAAGTACTAATTCGCGATAATAAGCAGCACCAATTGCCCCGCCTGAAGCACCCGTAATTAACATCGTATGATTTGTTAATTCGCCATTGGTTAAGCTATCGGCTACTTGCAGCGCACGCATAGACCACATGGCAGCTCGTTGTCCTCCACCGCTTGTGCACACAAACACCATTGGGGGCTTGGTGTCTACGTCGAATTTATTTCTCCAATTTCTTAGTATAAAAAGCGTGTTTTTAAAGTCTTCTTCAAGATTATCTTTACTATGTAAAACTTTGATTTGCTGTGGATTATACTGTGCAGCGGCAACTTGGTAGTTAAGCCCATACGCCTTACTTCCCTTTTTGAAATAATGCGTAGAAACTAAAAAGTTAATTCCTATAACAAGGGCAATCCCTACGCTAAAAGCCCACTCTCTGAACCACCAAGAAATGGCTCCAATAATCATTAAAAAAACAGTTAATAAAAGAATTACACTTGCCGCTGTCGGTAGTTGAAACGCAGCATAATTACTAAATAAACCCATGGCTGCGAGTACTAAAATAATTAAAGTTTCAACAGAAAGTAAGTTGAATTGGTGTTGATCAAATACCTTCACCAAAGTCTGTTTGTCTAAGTTTTGAGACGATTCAGGGATTTCGGTAGGAAATAAATTGAGTTCTAGATAGTTTTCTACCCTAATATTTTTTTTTCGAGCAATTTCTACCCGATGCATTACATTGGCTCTGCTTACAGGGGCTTTCCTTAATTGCTCATCTACTTTTTGCACTAAACTCCTAAAAACGTGTTTGCTATTCCAAACAAAATAGACAAATAATAAAAAGATGGTCGTTATAAATCCGAGCCATAATCCCATTAAATAAAGTATTATTTCGTTTTGCGAAACAAATTCGTTGGTTTGCTGATAATCTAAAATACAATAGGTATATAACCCCATAAAACAGAGGGGAATTAGGCTATTATTAATCGTAAATTTTAAAAAAGGCAAACGCAGTGCTCCTAAAAAATTGAAGCGAAAACTATCGAGAATATACGAAGTTACCTGAAACGACATGGTGAAAAAACCAAGCGATATACCCACAACAAAATAACCTATGAAATCTACTTTATCTAAGTATTCGGGGTCTAAGAATAAATAAGTTGCCCCCAACGCTTTTGCCAATTTTCCGGTGATAAGCAAGAAAAGAATTAACCAACAGATTAAAAGTAACTGATTTTTTCTGATATGGTTTAAAAGTAATTTTACAGGAAAACTGTAATAAATAGCTTTTATAATCACTTTTGCAGTCTCCTTCAATTTTATCCATCTCTCTCGCATGGTAGGCGTGGTTGTGTATTTGTTAGGCTATTTTATTAGAACTAATCCTATATTTATCCTTCAAGTTAATAACTTGCCTCGATTTGATTGATAAGTTATCACACAAAAAAATAAATCAAACTGACAGAAAGCTTTTTCACCTATTTGATAGGCTTCTCAAAGCTTGAACTTGCAAGGAAAATAATTGATTTTATCAAACACTTAAACTAAAAATACAATGAAAACCTGGAAAATATTTACCGTACTATTACTTTTTGTAGGTTTCGCCTCATGCCAACCTAGCGCAGATAATTTGCAATCGGCAAGGCCTTTTTTAGATGAGTACGAAGCGGCATTACAAAGTAACTCAGCGGAAGCAATTGCGGCACTCTTCCACACAGATGCAAGCATTTTAGCAGATGGAAAACCAGCCATAAAAGGTAATGCTGAAATAAAGAAGCATTACCAAAAATTAAAAACACTCGATTTTGAGGAGAAAATAACGATAGAAGAGAGTTTCCGAGCAGGAGAATATCTGATAGTGCAGACAACAAGCACCGGTAAATGGCGCAAAAAAGAAACAGAGGAATTCCAAGAGTTTAGAGTAAAAGGACAGATGATTCTACAACCAAGCGCTGGAAAATCATGGAAAATTTTTAAATATACTCACTTTAATAATACTGCAATGGAAAAAACTTACCCACAAAAAATTGATAGTAAATTTGCTCATGTTGTATTCTTTTGGCTAAAAGATGATAGCGATGTAACTAAAATGGCTTTTCAAGCTTCTCTCGAAAAATTCATTAATTCTTCTGAATATGTAAAATATATGCACATAGGCACTTCTGCCGGCACCAAACGTACGGTAGTCGATAATTCTTTTTCCTATTGCCTTATCGCTACTTTCAATTCTAAAGAAGAACAGGATAAATACCAGAAAGAACAAGTGCATCTCGATTTTATTGAAGAAGCTCAACAATATTGGGAAAGGGTACAGGTATACGACTCTATTACAGAATAAATAGGAATAGTATGATGCGATATGTCTTTAAACTATTCTTTTTCCGATAGTATCTCCAACGCTTTGAGTTCTACATTAACTACTTCTAATTTTAATTGACTCAAAATTGCATTTGCTGCCAAAAGTGGAGTTTTTTGAAAATTTAGTTGGGCAAAATCTTTCTTATTTTGTTCAGGATTATTTTTAAACTCCTTTATTTCATCAGCATCTAGAGCGATATGCTCAAAAGAGAATTTTGGATTTAAAGAATTGATGGTTGTAATATAATTTTCCAATTCTTTTTCTAATTGATACGCATTTTTCTGTTCCAGAGAATATTGCATTTGAAATACATAGTCTTTTGTTAAAGGAGTGTTCTTTTTTTCTTCTTCTACGTATTTATTTAATTCTTTTTTATAATTCTGTAGAAATTCGATAGTATAATTAGAAGCGCCTATAATAGTTTTAACTTCCGCATTACCCACAAGACTATCAGCAATTTGACTAACCTTGAGTTGATTGGCAGAAAATGTACTATCAAAGCCTTTTTCAATAGATAAAAACTTATCTTCTAATAACTTACCCTCTAGTGCTTTTTTTACCATTTTTGCATTTTCGATTGTATTGTCGCAGCTAAATAAGAAGAAAATAGAAAGTAAGAGGAATAGTGATTTTTTCATTTTATTATTATTTGAATGGATGATTTTTTCTAAAATATGTATTCATTTAATGAGTAGTTGTATTGGTGTGCTTACAATCCCACCTCCAAGTTCTGTCCCCCGACAGAATATTACCCCATGGTTTGGTTTTTCAGGGGACAAACGATGGGGGAGCGGTGTACATCCCATCATCCTACCATCAAATACTCAAAACATCTACTTACTCCCCTTCAACAAACCTCGATTGCTTCAAAAATGCTTGCAGTTTCTCCCAATCCTCATCATTCAATTGCGATGGGTCTAGGGTAAGTTTGAGTTGCGAGGCAGAACGCAGTGTTTCTAAAGGTTTTTCGGCAATGGCTTCTCCTTCAACTACAAATAGTTTTGCACCGTTTTGGAGCATATCCCACTCGTTTTGGTCGAGTTGCCACTTCCCTTCACTGCCTTGCTTCAGAATGATATACAACGGTTCTTCATTATACAACACCGACATAATATGCGAATTTTCCTTCGTAGTATCCCACTCAGTAACATCGTATAAATCTTGCTCAGATAAATACTGATACAGTTTTCTAGCGGCAGCTTCTTGTTTCGTTTTGGGGTCAGTGATTTTTGGTGCCGATTCCTCTAATCGAATGTGCCCCCCTACTTGCTCCGTTTGCTCGTTTTTCAATTTCAACAAGTTGAGGAGTATTTGGCTATTCAAACCGTTGTTGCGAGAGATGGTAAATAGTTCTTTTTCCACATTATCGCATTGCCCGTTTACAAAAGCAATTGCTTCATGCAGAACAGCATTGTCTTTTTGTACTTCTTTAATCACTCTATCCAAGTAATGGATACGGTACGGCATTGCTCCATCGAACAAGAAAATACAGAAGGCGTTCATCTCTTTCCACTCTGCGTAATAGCTCGCGCCCCACTCTCGGCTATCTTCTTGCAAGCGTTCTAAATCGAGTTCTTCTTCTATTTTGGTAGAAGGCATTTCCAGAATGCGAATATCTTGGTCGGTGAGGTAGTCGCCATCTTGCGCCAACCGCTCAACCACCTCATCCAGATAAATCCCGTAACGCTCCATGAGTTGCTGTTGGCGGTTTTCATCAGTGAGGTAAAGCGTTCCGCCTTCGAGTAATACCAAATGGTAATTCAGTTCTCCTCCTTCAACCTCCTGGATAACAGGCACAGGCGTTTGCTCGGTATAAGCAGGCAGTAAATAGTACATTCTGCGCAGCCATTGCAAACGCTCGTCGCTGTTACTAAAGATGATTTTTTGCCCTTTCAGCCATTGCAGCGTTCGTAGAATTGTTGGCGATGGAGAGGCTTCTAACGCATTAAGCATTTTCTGCGTAACCTCGCCTTCGCCCCGCTGTAAATAGCGGCGAACTTGTACCAATTCCGAGCTTTCTGTATGTACGCCAATTGCTTTCAAAAACAACTGTCGGCTTTGGAAATAGCTCAGTTCGGCAGGTAAATACTGCTCTACTTTTTCGGCATGAGTAGCACTATCCATCCATTGGTGCAACCAAGTAGGCATCGTTTCCTCATGGAGTGCATAAATATCTGGA
>CAZFQW010000255.1:0-5633 GCA_964521225.1 uncultured Roseobacteraceae bacterium | reverse complement strand
ATCGGTTTCTACTGCGGCAGGGCTAATGCAATTTACCCGTATTCTGCCTTGTAAATCTACTGCCATTGCTTTGGTTAAACCTACCAATGCGCTTTTGCTGGTTGCGTAAGCTACAAACCGCCTTTTGGTAAGCTGCTGATGAATACTAGAAATGTTGATAATTGAACCTTGTTTCTGTTCGAGTAAGTTCAGTAAGCCTTGGCTCAGCAACATAGGGCCGGTTAGGTTCACATTAAAAGTTTCTTGCCACTCCGATAGCGGAATGTCATCAAAATGATTGAGCCTTTGTACGGCGGCATTGTTAATGAGGGCATCTAAACCGTTGGGTAATACTGCTGTTATTTTTTTGAGTTGCTCTGCTCTGTATACTTCCTCTTGCACAAACTGATGCAAATCTGTATTGAACGCATATTTGCAGAAAGGCGCTTGCCCGTTTTCTACTCGCACATCCATTCCTATCACCTCCCACCCTTCTTTTGTAAAGGTTTTACAGAGGATATTGCCAATCCCTCCTAATGCCCCGGTAATTAATATCGTTTTCATAGGCTATCCTCTTCTCTCCAATTCTTCTACCAAATTACTGATGGTGTTTTCGTGCACAAACTCCCATGCACGCGGGCTGCTGTTAGAGTTATGTGGGGCCATAAGCACATTCTCCATTTTTAGTAAAGGGCTGTTTTGCGGTAGTGGTTCAAACTCAAAAACATCTAGTGCTGCTCCTGCAATTTTTTTGGTAGTTAGAGCCTCTATCAAGGCAGCTTCTTTTACGATTGCTCCTCTGGCAGTGTTAATTAGGATACCGGTTTCCTTCATTTGGGCGAAGGCATCTTCATTCATTAAATGGTGCGAGCTAGCGTTTAAATCGCAGTTGATACTTACAAAGTCTGATTGGTTCAGAAGCTCTGAAAAATTAACAGGTAAAACACCTGTTGCCTCCACAATTTCGTCGGAAACGCCATTGGTATCTGTTGCCAATAGATTCAAGCCAAAAATAGAAGCTTTTTGGAGTACCATTGTACCAATATTGCCTACCCCAATTACGCCCAAGGTACATTCTGAAAGCGATTTTCCGGGGATTTTCTTCCACTCACCTCGGTGCATGGCGTCGTTCATCCAGGGGGTTTGGCGGGCGAAACAGAGCATATACGCCAACACAGAGTCTGACACCGGCACTGTAAATGCGTTGAGCGTATTTCTTACGGCAACGCCTCTGGCAGCACAAGCTTGCTGGTCGATGGAGTCGATGCCCGTTCCCCATTTAGAAATTACTTTTAATTTCGGAGCGGCATCTAACACTTTTTCGGTAAAGCGGTCATCGCCACAAATTGCCCCGTCAATTTCAGCGGCATATTTTAGCAAGTCGTCTTCTTCTAGGCGTTCGTTTACTTCGGGGACTATTATTTCGATGTTGTGTTCTTCAAAGGTGAGCCTGAATTGCTCAATAAAAGGCTGCATGTAAGGTGCTGAAACTAATACTTTATATTTCATGTGGTTTGTCTAACTTTTCTTTTTGATAAAAAACTTTTCCTACTCGGCTAATGTGTGCAATAAGTTCTGGGTTGTTGATATTTTCATGTAGCTGGATATCGACTAAATAGGGGAAATCGCTTTCGTTGATTGCAGAAATGAGTTGCCCTAAGCGTTGGTAAGTCATTTCACTGTTGCAAATCACTAAATCTAAATCGCTTCTTTCGTGATATGTTTCTTTTGCTCTGGAGCCAAACACAAGCACTTTTTCTACTTCTTTAAAATCCGAGAAAATGCTTTCTAGTATTTCCCGATGTTTACTTTTCAATCCAAAATCATTCATTTCAATTCTTTGCTCAAAGAGGTATGTAAACCCGATAATAGGGGCGTGTATTTTTTTTGAATGTCGGGCAAGATTTTTTCAAAAACATCAAAGTTATAGGTATGACTCAGCAGGTTTCGGACATCTATCATTTCTAGCCATAACTCTATATGACCAATATATTTTGCCTGATATGCCTCTTTTACTACCACTTTCGGAGAAATCATGTTGAGCTGAAGTCCGTCAAACTCCATTTTATCTTTTAATGTTTTCCACGCTAGTTCTAGGGTAAACTCAAAACGCTGAACAATTCCTTCTTTCTCTAAAAGTGAAAGTTCTTCTAGTTGTAATGTTGCTATTTCTTCAAGGAGTTTTACCGCTCTTGTAAAATTTTGCAAACGCTGTTTCCATCTAATGTCTTTTCCCATGCGCTACTACTATAGTTGCTGAGCCATCAGTTCAGCGATTTTAAAATCAATTTCTTCGTCAATATCAATGGACTCTTTCTTAGAAACTTCCCACAAAAAAGGGCGGTCGCCTATTCGGTTGTGCTTTTCTTTTAGTGTTTTCTGTGTGAAAACATAAAAGCAAGAATTCTCTTCAAAAATAGGAGGTAAATCTTGAGTACGCAGTAAAATATTAGGATTATGATTTACTGCCCTTCCCAAAGAATCCCAAAGCCTTGTTTGTAATCTGGTAACACCAAAGAGCGAATCGCAGATAGGAAACTGCTCTAAAAAATATTGAATGGCAGCCTCTACCGTTTCGCTTTTTAAAAGGGGGTTCGTGCTATGTGTTTGCAAATAGAAGTCGGAAGGAACTTGCCTTACAGTATTTAAAAGCACATCGTTCATAGGCACTGCCCCGTCTTGTAAGTGTTTAGGGCGTTTAAGGCATTGTACAGTAGGGAAAAACTTTGAAGCATCTTCAAGAATAAAATCGCTATCGGTATCAATCACAACGTGCTCAATTGCTTTGGTACTTAGCAAAGTTTCTATAATATGATGGTAGAGAGGCTTGCCGTTAAAATCTCTGTAGTTTTTTCCTTTCACCCTTTCGCTGTTGTGTCGCATAGGTACAATAGCTGTCACTTTCTTCTTTTCCACGTATTGCGCTTTCTGTTAAATAATACTGACTACTTATTTGCTATGGATGGATGGAATACATCTTCAACAAAAAAGCGAACAAATCTCTGAAATTTATTGAAGGTTTAAAACGTGAAAGTCGCGATTCCTTTTTTCGCATCGTACTTTTGTGAAAACTTATCATTTAATCTGAATACCTCATGAAAATAGCTATTGGTGCAGATCACGCTGGTTTTGAATACAAAGAAGCCATTGGTGAATTACTAAAATCGTTAGGACACGAAGTAAAAGACTTTGGTGCAAGCTCACTCGATTCGGTCGATTACCCCGACTTTGCCCACCCCGTTGCCTCAGAGGTGGAGGCAAAACAGGCTAAACTCGGAATTCTTGTTTGTGGAAGTGGCAATGGAGTGGCTATCACTGCCAATAAGCACCAACATATTAGGGCAGTTTTATGTTGGAACGAAGAACTCGCTGCTTTGGGAAGGCAACACAACCATGCAAATGTTTTATGTATCCCCTCCCGTTTTATAGCGCTTTCTTTAGCGAAGAAAATTGTAGAAGTATTCCTTTCAACAGAAGTAGAAGAAGGAAGACACGCACGCAGAGTAGGGAAAATTGCTTGCGCCTAAACGCGTTTTATCAATCATCATGAAAAACAACTTTGTAAGCTGGTCTCAATTAGTAGAAGAGTACGGCTGGGTACCTTATGCGTTCATTATCCCACTGATTATAGTGAGTGCTTTTTTGTTGTCGCGTTTTGTAAAGTTTGTATTAGATCGGTTTTATACTTTCAACTCCGATATCATAAAAGTAGATGTTACACAGTTTCGATTTGTGAAAAATGCAGTGAACTGGATTATTGGCTTTCTTGCCATGGCTGCAATTATTTATACAGTTCCCTCCTTCCGTTCGCTTGCAATTACCATTTTTGCTGGTGCCGGTATTTTTGCCGCTATTTTAGGCCTTGCTTCGCAGCAAGCTTTCTCAAACATTGTAAGCGGTATTTTTATCGTGATTTTTAAACCCTTTCGGGTGAATGATATTGTTGAAATTGGAGATAAGTTCTTAGGAGTTGTAGAAGACATCACGCTGCGACATACCGTTATCAGGAACTTTGAGAACAGAAGAATCATCATCCCCAATTCAAAAATCAGCTCTGAAACCATTGTAAACTCAAGTATCTCAGACCCTAAAATCTGTCGGCACTACGAGTTTCATATCAGTTTTGAAGCAGACCACGAACGGGCAATCGAAATTCTACACGAAGAAGCAATGAAACATCCTAACTGTATTGATAACCGCACCGATGAAGAAAAAGAAAAGGGAATTCCGCAAGTATTAGTGCGTGTGGTAGGGTTCACCGATTCAAGTGTAAAAATCCGTGCGAATATTTGGTCGTCAGATAATCCCTCTTCGTTTACCTTATTCTGCGATTTAAACCGCACCATTAAAAAGCGATACGAGCAAGAGGGAATAGGTTTCCCATACCCGCACCGAAACATTCTTATAAAAAATAGCCCTACCGACTCAGCACAACCTTCCTAAAATTTTTGTACGATGAACCTTAAATTATTTGCGGCTATATTTTTTCTGTCTTTTGGTGCAGTGGTTTATATGATTGGGAAACCGAAACTATCGAAAGAATTTCAGGCACTTGAAACCGCTCAGGCTTGGAACGGAGGTGGCCAACCACAAGAAAGTGAGCTTTTATTACTTACAGGAGCAATAGCTGCAAGCCAAGATAGCATTTGGGATGGTTTTGTAGTAGCTAACCGAGAGCTATTCACTGGTACAGGAAAACTCAACGGCTGGAAGGTTGACAAAGCATTTCTGAATCCTTTCTATTTAAAAGCAGAAAAAGGGATGGTAAAAGTGCAACTCAAAGAGGTTCCCGACCGAGGAACGCAGCTCGTAGCAAAGCCACTAGAAGAACGTACCGACAGAAATCGCCATATTAGAATGAAAGGGCTAAAAACAAGAGGCCAGCTTAGTTTAATTGGCAATTACAATGTAGCTACCAATACCTTTGAAGCTACGTATGCCTATGCAGGCTATGTAGAGGCATACACCGTATTGCTCGAAGAGGGGGCGCTTATCATTCACCAAATTATTATTGTACTCTTGTGTATTGGTTTTGTGTTTTTGGGATGGCATTTTTGGAGCAAGAAAAACACAAAGCAAGTTCAATAACTTTGTGGCCTAAATACCTTCCGTTCCTAAGGCACTATTTAGTATTCATTAGAAAACAGACTTTTATTCTATGGTAATTTATAACGTAACCCTCAACGTAGAGAACATCATTTTAGCGGAATGGATGGCATGGATGAGAGACGAACACATCCCCAAAGTGATGAATACAGGGTTTTTCCACGACTTCCATTTCTTACGCTTAATTGGTGGAGAGCAAAGCGTAGACACTACAACTTATGCAGTTCAGTACAAATGCGACAGTGTGAAAGAACTTGCAGAATACCTCGATAATTACGCCCACGCCCTACAAAAAGAACATACAGCAGCTTTTGGCGAACAAGTGTTAGCCTTCAGAACAATGCTGGAAGAGGTTTAATAGTGCTGTATTTTAGTTTCAGAGAACACTACTACTATCGAGCACAGGTTCGGTAGTAAGGTTGGAAAATTAATATCTCGTCTAGCCGACCACGTCTAGCCGACCACGTCTAGCCGACCACGTCTATTGCGAGGAGTGGTAGCGGCCACCGTGGTAGCGGCCACCGTGGTAGCGGCCACCGTGGTAGCGG
>CAZFQW010000254.1:0-5636 GCA_964521225.1 uncultured Roseobacteraceae bacterium | reverse complement strand
ACTGTGCCTTTCACCGTTACTTCTTTATCGGCATATTGTTCTGGACTATCCACTATTTTCTGAATATCGGTTGCCAAAAGCCCATCGCATTGGTAAAATAAAACCGATGCCAAGGCAAGAGCAAAAATAAATAATACCTGTTTTTTCATGTTGAATAGTTTATATGAGAAAATAAAAAAGCTGTTTTGCAAAAAACAGCTTTTTTATGATTTATAAAAATCGAACTATCTAAGCCAATGCTTCTTTTACTCTCTCAGCTGCATCTTTCAATAAAATAGCTGATTGTACCTTTAAGCCCGACTCTTCAATAATTTGTGCGGCTTCTTCGGCATTAGTTCCTTGGAGGCGCACAATAATTGGCACTTCAATGTTTCCAATTTTTTTGTAGGCTTCTACCACTCCGTTTGCTACACGGTCGCACCGAACGATTCCACCGAAAATATTAATTAGGATAGCTTTCACATTCGGGTCTTTCAAGATTATTCTGAACCCTGCCTCCACGGTCTCTGCATTGGCCTTTCCTCCAACATCCAGAAAGTTAGCAGGTTCGCCCCCCGAAAGTTTAATCATATCCATGGTTGCCATTGCCAAACCTGCACCGTTTACCATACAGCCTACATTGCCATCAAGCTTTACGTAGCTGCCCAGTTTAGCTTCGCTTGCTTCTACTTCTAGGGGGTCTTCTTCGGCAATATCGCGCATTTGTGCCAAATCTTGGTGGCGGAACAATGCGTTATCGTCTAAATTAACTTTGGCATCTACGGCAATAATTTTATCGTCAGAAGTTTTCAAGACTGGGTTAATTTCAAACATATCAGAGTCAGTTCCCTCATACGCATTGTAAAGGGCCATGGTAAACTTCACCATTTGTTTAAATGCCTGCCCGCTGAGCCCTAGGTTGAAGGCAACTCTTCGTGCTTGAAAGCCCTGTAAGCCTACTCTTGGGTCAACTTCTTCTTTAAATATTAAATGAGGTGTTTTTTCTGCTACTTCTTCAATATCCATCCCTCCTTCGGTAGAATACATAATCATATTTCTGCCCGAATCTCTATTTAAAAGCACACTCATATAAAATTCAGACGTTTCGGATGGCCCAGGGTAATAAACATCTTGTGCCACCAAAACTTTATGTACTTTTTTACCTTCAGGGCCTGTTTGTGGAGTAACCAATTGCATCCCGATTATTTGACCCGCAATGTTGCGTACATCGTCAAGAGATTTGGCAAGTTTAACGCCGCCACCTTTGCCACGTCCACCTGCGTGAATCTGTGCTTTAATAACCCACCAAGTTGTTCCTGTTTGGTCGTTTAGAGTACGTGCCGCTTCCACTGCCTCTTCGGGTGAGTAAGCTACAATACCCTCTTGAATGGCCACACCGTATTTTTTAAGGGTTTCTTTTGCCTGATGCTCGTGTATATTCATAATTGAAATAAAAGAAAAACTTAATGATTAAAGTTGAAAACTATATCGTTTATTGTGTTCCCAAATATATAAAAGGAAGCTGAGAACCTGTTAGTTTTTAGTTTTGAATGCTGAGTTTTTAGTAACAGGCGTAGTTTAAATACTTGAATACTTGTTTTGGAAAGCTGAATTCCTATTTCGTAATTTTATACGAAAGATTTTTAAACCTCAATCACTCAATCACTCATTGAAAATGCCCAAATCCTATTGGAAACCCATTGGCGAAGCAATAAGCACCTCTTTAAAAGGAGTTTCTCTTACTTTTAAGCATTTAAAAAACGCGGTAAAAAATAAAAAGAGAGGAAACGAAGGCCCTCAGCAGAGCAACTATTTCCACCACCAAGAAGGAATTTTTACCTTAAAATACCCCAAAGAATTGCTCCCCACGCCCGATAATAGCAGGTACAAATTGCACAACGAAATAGACGATTGCATTGTGTGCGATAAATGCGCTAAAATTTGCCCGGTAGATTGCATTGATATTGAACCCATTAAATCTGCCGAAACAATTGGGCTTACTTCTGACGGCACCGCTAAAAGACTGTATGCCGCCAAGTTTGATATTGATATGGCGAAGTGTTGTTTCTGCGGTTTATGCACCACTGTTTGCCCTACAGAATGCCTCACAATGACTTCGGAATACGACTTTAGCACCTTTGATGTAGGGGAAATGAATTTTGAGTTTTCTGAGATGACAGCCGCCGAAGCCGCAGAAAAAAAAGCACTTTACGAAACCCAACAAGCAGCCAAAAAAGAAGCTACGTTGAAGGCAACAACAGAAACAAGCACAGCCAAGCCACGCCCTGTTCTTAGAAAACCTTCTATAAAAGCGAAAGCTATTACTACCAAAACCGATAAGGAAGATATAAAGGAGGAGAAGAACAACGAAGTTTCGGAAAACAATCCGCCAAAGCCGAAACCCGTTTTCAGACCTAAAATAAGACCTAAACTTAACAAGCCTGAATAAAATGCACTTCATTTACATCCTATTTTTAGCATTTACACTCGTAGGAATTGGAGGGGCTATTTGGATGCTTCTCACAAAAAATGTCCTTCACGCTGCTTTGGGGCTTCTACTGAGTTTCTTTAGCATTGCTGCTTTTTTTGCTATGGCAGGTGCAGACTTTCTTGCAGTTGCTCAAGTAGTTATTTATGTTGGGGGAATTTTGGTTTTGCTGATGTTTGGTATCATGTTCACCCATAAAAAAGAGGGGGAAGGCTTGTTGGTTGGGCACAAAAATAAGTTTTGGGGATTGTTCATCACTTTGGGTGTTGTGGGCTTTTTCACATACCTCATTTTAAACAGCAACTTTTCCAACTCGGCACTCATCCAATCCGATATAACTATTGCGAAAGCCACCACACAATCCATTGGCTTTAAGTTAATGACCGACTATGTGTTCGCCTTTGAACTTGTTGGTATTTTACTACTTATCGCACTAATAGCCGCCACCTTTGTTGCCGGAAAAGAGGAAAATTGAATAAATAGTCTTGAATTCCTTCAATCACTCATTCACTCCCTCACTCAATCAATCAATCGCCCCCAATGCCTCGTAAAAAATATGGTTTAAAGTTGGTCGGATATTTTCTTGGTAGATGATGGAATTTTCTCTAGTAGGATAAACTCGATTCGATAGGAAAATAAATATAAACTCCTTGTCCGGATCTGCCCAAACGAAAGTGCCGGTGTAACCCGAATGCCCAAAACTAGCATTGGAGGCAAGCACCGAAACCGAACCATTTTCCTTGTTTTCCAAGGGGGGCTTATCAAAACCAAGCCCTCTCCGATTTCCTTCGAACTGGTAGCGAGTAAATTCTTTCACGCTTTCGGCTGCTATGTATTGCTTTCCTGCGAACTCGCCCATTTGCAGGTACATTTGGAACAGTTTTGCCAAATCGTCGGCAGTACCGAAAAGCCCTGCATTTGCCGAAAAGCCGTTCATCATTGCCGCCCCTTCGTCGTGGACGATGCCCTGCAATTGTTCTTTTCTAAAAAAAGTATCATTTTCCGTAGGGATAATCGTCTCTTTCTCCCAAAAACGCATGGGGTTAAAAGTAAGTCGGTAAGCTCCTAAAGGTTCATAAAACGTTTTCTTTAGGTATGTTTCGTAGTCTGTTCCCGTAAGGCGTTCTACTAACTCAGGATATAAATAGAAGGATAATCCTGAATAGACGTACTCTTTTTTTTCTAGCAAAGGCGATTTTTTAATTGCCTTGTAGATTTGCCTTTTTCTGTAATTTTTATGTAAGAATAAATGATCTGTAAGTTTAATCGGATATTTTTTTGAGTAGCTCGAACGCAGTGTTCTAGGTTTAAAACTTCCATCTTCTTTCACAGTCGATTGCCAATATGGAATCCAAGGTTTTAAGCGTGCCTGATGTGCCAAAACATCTCGCATTACTAAATCTTTTTTGTTAGAATTTCTAAGGAAAGGAAAAAAATCGCCCATTGTTTTATCTAGCTGAAAGATGCCTTCGCCATGAAATTTCATCAGCGCAGCGAGTGCCGTAGTTACTTTGGAAACCGAAGCCAAATCGTACAGGTCATCGTGTTGAACTGCCCTCTTTTGCCTATAAGTGTGGTAGCCATACGTTTTATGGAAGAACACCTGCCCTTTGTAAACGCTCATCACTTGGCATCCGGGGAACGCACCAAGGGCAATGGCGGTATTACAGACCGAGTCAATTTTTGGTTGAAATTCACTTTCATTAAGTCCTATTTCTGAGGGAGTTACGTAGCTTAACCGCTGCAATGCTTTTACTTCTAATCCCGTTCCTTTAGGGTAATTTCCAATACTTTCCTGTAGTTTTCCGTTGGCATTCATCCCACCGAAAATCACTTGGGGGATTTTCCAAAAATCAGCAGCTTTACTTACAAGAATTGTTGCTGCTTTTACTAAATCTGTTGCTTCAGCCCTTGTATTTTCTTGTATGCAGAGGATGAAATTTACCGAAGCTAAATCGCCTAACCACTGTTTTGCTAATTCAATTTCATTGAGAGTTGCAGATGAATCTATGGCGATAATTACAGTGGTAAAATCGTTGCGTAAGCTCAACTTCATGCGCTGTAAGTGCGCTTTGTTTTGGGGCAGAAACAAAAAGTGTTGCACCAAAGTGTATCTGCTCAAATATGCCTGAAATGCTTCCGACGATTTGCTTTCACCTACCCAAACTGAAGCTATTTTAAGTGTTTCTAGCTTTTTGATAGGGATAAAGTTGTTTTCGTTCTTTAAAACAACCACGTTTGTTGTGCCACTACTACCAAGGCTTGGTGAAATTGTTAGTAAAACCAAGCAAAAAGTAAGTAAGCTTTTTTGCTTTATCGTCATATTGGAGAGATTTAAGTATTGATTCTTCATAAACAAGCCTTGCGCTAAGAAACGGAAAAGGCGCATAAAGTAATGGCGTTCAAACCAAATTTAGAGATCTCCAATCCTTTTTTTCCGTAAAGTATTGGAGAGGCGCATAAAGTAATGGCGTTCAAACCAAATTTAGAGAGCAAGCTCCTCCCTTAAAAGGGGAGTTTAACGAGTCACTGACCTATTATTTAACATATTGTTCACAAGTTATGCTTACAAACACTAACTTAGAAGCCGGATTTTGTTAATGAAATAAAAGTATACTTATTTTAAAACCTTCGGACGTTTTATTAATTTCATTAATGAATATATAACAAATATTTAAACTTAAATTAATTTTTTAACCATTAAAATCTAAAAGATGAAGTACATCTACTCAACTGTGAGAGCAACCATTCTTGTGTTGCTAACTTGCAGCCTTGCCTTTGCTCAAGACAAAGTAGTCTCGGGTAAGGTTACCTCAACCGAAAATAATGATCCCCTTCCCGGTGTAAACGTGGTAATTAAAGGAACTTCTGTGGGAACAATCACTAACCTCGACGGAGAGTATCAACTCGCGGTAAGTAGCGATGCCACGCTACTTTTCTCTTTTCTGGGCTTTGTAACTCAGGAAATTGCGGTAGGCAGCCAAACTGAAATTAATATTGCTCTGGAAGAAGACATTGCCAAACTCGACGAAGTAGTTGTAACCGGTCTTGCCTCGTCTGTGAAAAGAAGTAACCTTGCCAACGCAGTTTCTACTGTTTCGGCAAAAGAACTTACCGGAACTACCAAAGCCCAAACGGTAGATGGAGCATTGTTTGGTAAGTTAACAGG
>CAZFQW010000253.1:0-5643 GCA_964521225.1 uncultured Roseobacteraceae bacterium | reverse complement strand
ATTATTTTATGATAATTCGTTTTTAAGAAATTAAATTTTTAAACATGCTCTTATTTATGAGGGTAACGCACTCAAGAGGAGCGGTTTAGTTGTTTATTAGTCAAAATTTTAAATTGAACATTTACTTATAAGCTAAATAATAACCAAAAATTGCTATAATTGAGATGATTCACTATTTGTTTGGTAAAAATCTGCTATCACGCATTAAGGAAAAATCAAAATGCCTTCCACATTTTATAGACTTCTTTTACTCCTCCTTTTTTTAAGTAGAATATGTGCTGCCCAACAAATATTTAACCACAGAGTATACAACGAAAGTGATGGGATGTTGAGCAGTGATGTAATCGATATTACCCAAGCTACCGACGGTTCAATATGGATAAGCACTTTAGTAGGGGTGTCGCAATACGATGGAAATCGTTGGACTAATTACTCAAGCGAAACATATAATTTACCTAAATTTTTTGAAACCAAAATCAGGAGTTCTGCGGATGGGAAAATATGGGTAGCAGGACATATCGGAAAGAAATTCGTTATAAAGTATTGGGACAATAACCGCTGGCATAATTTCTCCCATCCTTTTCGCCAATTAGATACTACCGAGATTTTGTTTGACCTTTTTCTTAAAAACGGAAAGCTAAAAATTGTAGCAGGACATCGCAACGTATATGAATATAATTCTGAAAAAGAGGAATGGTTTAATATAAACCTTCCGGTTATTACGAAACCAACTTCTTTATATACACATAGCCTGAAGTATGATCAAGAAGGAGTGTTGTGGGCATGCACTATCGATGGACTAAAAAAGTATCAATCAGAAAAATGGACAACAGTTACAACAGCACACCCTAATAACGAAATACTTGCAGTTAGCTTCGCTAAGAAAGACAACATGCCGTATGTGTTGGGGGGAAACTTTATTAGTTATGTTGAAAACGACACACTCAAAAACTTACTCACGTTCCAATCAGATTTTAAAGGAGATAGCGTACACCAATTTTCTAATATCCTGATTGATAAGAACGATGAGATTTTCTTTAATAATTACTCTCCTCTGCTAAAAGTTAAGAAAAATAGCATAGAACGAGTTCTATTCAATAGTAACCTCAAAGACGTTACCTCTATTAGGTCAATATTTGAAGACCGAGAAAATAACATTTGGGTAGCCACGGCAAGAGGCTTAGTTAAGCTTACCAACCCCTTATTTTTAAACTATACAAAAAACTCTGGGCTTATCGAAAATGAAGTAACTGCTATATTAGAGCTCAAAAAAGAAAAAGCTTTTCTTCTGGGTGCTAACAAGGGTTTTACCATTTATAAAGACAATAGCTTTACTCCCATTTCAATACACACAGAAACGTTGTTTGGCAACGAAAGAATTTTAAGAATACTCAGTGATAAACGAGGTACCGTCTATTTTGCAGGTAATGGGCTAGGTTTGGGTATTTGGAACCAAGCATCACCGGTTAAATGGATTCCAGCACCGCCCCATAAAGAATCGCAGGTTGTAGGTGAAATTTTTCAGGATGAAGACGATATTTATATAGTTAGTATTAAGAGTATATTGAGGCTAAATAGCGATAATTCATTCTCTAAGGTTTATACTCAGAAAGCATTCATTAGAAAAACACACAGGCTAAGTAGTGGTGAAATTTTATTATTATCCGATGACATTTTAGTATTCAATAAAGGAAACGTTCAGAAAAAATATACATTCGATAGAGTACAAAATGAATCTGTTTACGGAGTAGCAGAATGGAATAATGAGCTTTTAGTGGCCACTCGTTTAGGGTTATATAAAGTTAATGGCGATAAGATCCAACCAACTATAATTAAAGGATATACTATCGACGTGCCCGTATACGGATTATTAGTGGATAGCAAAAATAATTTGTGGGCAGGAACGGCAAAAGGAATATACCAGTTTACAGCAGACAACACAAACCACTACGACCAAAGTAATGGACTTATAGGCGACGAAATTAATCGAAATGCTTTAATTGAAGATAGTGATGGAAAAATATGGATAGGAACAGAAAAAGGCGTATCGATTTTTCAGTATTCCCAAGCCAATGAAAACACACCCCCCCCCTGCTTAAGTTGAATTCTATAAAAATAAATGGAGATGAAACCTTTGGCGGTACCGAAGATATTACCTTAAGTGCCGAAAAAAATGATTTAGCGTTTTCTTTTATAGGCATATCATTTAAAGATGAAGAATCGGTTAATTATAGATTTAGGCTAAATGGCTATAACAGCGAGTGGCAATACCTGCCTTCCAACGATTATCCGAACACAAGGTACACCAACTTAGAGTTCGGAGATTACACTTTTGAACTCCAAGCTAGAAATAGAGATGAGCCGTGGAGCGAGTCTGTTTTTTCGGGTAAAATTACCATTAAAAGGGCATTTACCGAAAGCCCTTTATTTTATGGATTGTCGTTTTTGGCAACCTTGGTAATTGGCTTTTTAATTAGTAGTTATTTTAACCAACGCAACATTCAGCTTAAATTGAAGTCGGTTATCGACGAAAAAATAAGTGAAATTGAAGCTTCCAAAAATGAGCTAAAAAAGAAAAATGATGACTTAATGAGCAGTATCATGTATGCTCAAAGAATACAAAATGCTATTTTAACCAGCCAAAGCAAAATTGCCCAAACGCTTCCCAATCATTTTATTCTGTACAAACCGAAAGATGTTGTATCAGGAGATTTTTACTGGTGCGAACAAATAGACAGTAAGTGCTTTATTGTTGTAGGCGATTGTACCGGCCATGGCGTGCCCGGTGCTTTTATGACCATGCTTGCGACACAATCGCTCAACGACATCATCATTCAGAAAAAAATATACGAACCCGATAAAATTTTAGAACAGCTCGATAAATGGTTCACCAAGCTTTTAAGGCAAGAAAGTCATCAGATTTCAGATGGGATGGATGTGGTAATTTGTGTAACCTATGAAAATTCTAACCAGATACGTTTTGCCGGGGCAAAAAGCTCAATAGTAATGGTTTGCAATCAGCAACTCACCGAATATAAAGGCGATACTTTTAGCATTAACGATTATCGGAAAGCGAATAAAGATTATCAGTTCAATACACAGCATATCGACTTTGCCAATAACTCCACAATGTATTTATATACCGATGGCTTTCAGGATCAATTCGGAGGAAAAGACAATAAAAAGTTTAAAAAGAAGAGATGGAGAACACTTTTATTGAAAGCTTCTGCAAAGCCAATTGAACAGCAAAAGCTTTTTTTAGAAAACAATCTCAGCGATTGGATGGGGAACAACTCACAAGTAGATGATATTTTGGTGATGGGGGTTCAGCTTTAGAATTATTTTTAAGGCTAGAAGGGGAGTGAATGCTGAATTATGTAAATTGAAGTAAAATATTCAGTTTACATAACATCTTAAAACTAATGAACCCAAGAAGAGCGGCACTTCGCAAGCTGGGGGTAGCTTCCCTAAGTATGGCTGCCATGCCCTTATTTCACCCTGAAAGAACAAGCCAAATATCCACAGCACTCCAAAAACGCAAACATCTCTCGGCAAAAGAAATCGCTAAAGACGAAACTTTTTGGTATCACGTGCAACGTGCCTATACCGTTTCCCCCCATTTCATCAACTTAGAAAATGGTTATTTTAGCTTGCAAGCTCGCGAGGTGATGGAGTCTCAGTTCGACCACATCAGAATGATTAATGAAAAGCCTGCGCTTTATATGCGCACCCAACAGTGGGAAGATAGGGAACGCATCAAAAAAGAGTTAGCAAAATTTGCAGGCTGTTCTCCCGAAGAAATTGCAATTACCCGCAATACTACCGAAGCACTCGACACGGTAATCCACGGGCTAACCCTTGAAAAAGGCGACGAGGTAATTACCACCACCCAAGACTACGACAGCATGGTGCAAGCCTTCGACCAACAAGCAAAACGCTTTGGGATAGTGAATAAGAAAATTAGCATTCCGCTGCACCCCAAAAGTAAAATGGAAATGGTGAAACACTACGAAAAAGCCATTACCGATAAAACCAAAGTAATGTTGGTAACCCACCTGATTAATATTTCGGGGCAAATTTTGCCTGTAAAAGAAATTTGCGAAATGGCACACGCCAACAGGGTAGATGTAATTTCGGATTCTGCACACGCTTTTGCACACTTAGATTTTAAAATTCCCGATTTAGGTTGCGATTACTTCGGAACGAGCCTGCATAAATGGTTGGGGACTCCCGTAGGGCTTGGAATGCTTTACATCAAAAAAGAAAAAATCAAAAAAGTGTGGCCGCTCTTTGGCGATACCTACTACCCTGAAGACGACATCAGAAAACTAGAACACATTGGCACATACCCTTGTGCTTCTACCCTCACAATCGCCTCCGCCATCCGTTTCCACAATGCAATTGGAAGCAAACGAAAGGAAGAACGGCTGCGGTATTTAAAAAACTATTGGGCAGAAAGGGTAAAAGATTTGCCCAAAGTAACTTTGAACATGCCGCTAACCGACGAGCAATCTTGCGGTTTAGGCAATGTTGCCATAGAGGGTATGCCCCCTTCGGAGCTGTCCAAAAAGCTTTACGAAGATTTCAGGATTTTCACCGTGGCAATTCACCGAGAGGCTATTAAAGGGGTACGAGTAACACCGCACTTATATACAACTACTAGCGATTTAGATGCTTTTGTAAATGCAATGAAGGTAATTACACAAGCGTAAATTACAGCGAACGCCAATCGCCATATTCCATGTATTTTTGAGTTTGTAGGGCAGTTTTAACGCCTAGCAGCTTTTGTACTATATACAGCGACATATCAATGCCCGCAGAAATTCCTCCGGAGGTAATAACTCTGCCCCGTTCAATATATCTCTTGCTTGGGTCGAGCTTTGAGGTAGGAGAAATGCTTTTTATCTCCTCCATTACTTGGTGGTGCGTGGTTACGGGAATCCCTCTGAGTAAGCCCGCTTTTGCCAGTAAGCGCGCACCCGAACACACAGAAGCCGTTATCATAGAGTTTTCGTGTACTTTCTGAATCCATTTGATATACTCCCTGTTTTCAAATATTTTTCTGGTGCCGTCGCCTCCGGGGACAATAAGCACTTGTATAGGAGGGTGAAAAAGAAAGGTGTAATCGGGGACGACTTCCAAGCCATTTTTTGCAATAATATTACCCGGCTCATGCGCTATGGTAAAAACATTTAAAAAGTCGAAGCTAGTTGCATCTTTAGTAACCGAAAAAACCTCGAAAGGGCCTGCAAAGTCTAGCACTTCCACATCGTTAAAAAGTAAAATACCAACATTATAGCTTTGCATAGAGAAGATTTTTTTGTTGAGTATATTTTTTGTACAAACAAATCTATCAAAATATTTAAAATTACGGGGTAAGAGGGCCTTTGTGTTTTTCGATGGCTTTTAAAGGCATTCTTTCCCCCTCTTTTCTGACTAGAGAAAACCTATTCAGATAAAAAGGAGGTGTTTCTGCAAATTGGCTCTTTTACAATGATGGCATTTCCCTAGCCCAATTCATAGTACAGGCTAGTTGATGGCAACTTTTGGCTAGAAAGCTGACAACATTCGGGTTTTTAATTTTTTTTCAAAGAGTGTCTCGTCCTGAAAAAAGTTTACACTTTGTGGTTAATAATCCTAATT
>CAZFQW010000252.1:0-5657 GCA_964521225.1 uncultured Roseobacteraceae bacterium | reverse complement strand
TATTGATTTGTTTTATTTCTGTTTCAGCGTTTCCTGTTTCAGCTGGTGAATATGCTGAAAAAACTAAAATTTTCAATAAAATTCTTTTAAGTATTGAAGAAAAAAAAACAGAAATACTATTAAATTCCATAAAAAAGGCAAGTGCCGTAACCACGCCCAAACATACAATATCGACTACCCTTTCTGTTACCACTGTTCCTAAGCTGAGTTTTACGGGGATTTTCGCCTCGTTGCGTAAAGCCAAACAGCGAGAAATTTCGCCTAGCCGTGGCACGGCGTAGCTTACCAAGTAACCAAACATCAGCGAAAGAAAACTTTGGGTTATCTTAGGCACATAGCTCAGCGGTTGCAATGTAATGCCCCACCGATGCGCTCTGCTGAGGTGGTTCAGAACCGTAATCACCAAAATCAGCAGTGCCCATTCCCATTTTATTTCAATGATTTTTTCTGCAAGCGTTTTAAAATCTTGCCCCCGAAAAGCAAACCAAAGTAAAAAAAAACCAAGCCCCCAGAAAACGAGGTGCTTGGCAATATTTTTAAAAAAAGGTATTAACCTCACGCTAAATTAATGTTTTGACAGAAAAATATAGAACTCATTATGAGTGCTTTTATAATTCGCCATTCGTAATTTAAAATTGAATGTTACTTACAGGGTTTGTCCTTCAAACTGAAGCTTTAGCAGGTTGCTATAAATTCCACTTTCCTCTTGTGCTAGTTCGTCGTGCGTGCCCGATTCATAAATTTGCCCTTTATCAATCACATAGATTTTATCTACCTGTCGTATTGTAGCGAGTCGGTGAGCAATTACAATAGTCGTTCGCCCTTTCATTAATTCGTTAAGTGCCTCTTGTACCATTCTTTCAGATTCGGCATCTAAAGAGCTAGTGGCCTCATCTAATACTAAAATTGCTGGGTTTTTAAGGATGGCACGGGCAATGGCAATACGCTGTCGTTGCCCACCAGAAAGCTTTATACCTCTTTCGCCCACAATGGTTTCGAGTTGTTCGGGGAAACGCTCGATAAACTCCATGGCATTGGCTCTTTGTGCTGCTTCCAGAATTTCGGCATCGGTAGCATGCGGTTTGCCGTAGGCAATATTTTCTCGGATAGTACCTCCAAATAAAATCACTTCTTGTGGCACTATGCCTATGTTGTTTCTGTAATGATATAAATCGTATTCTGCAATGGCTTTGCTGTCAATCGAAATATTGCCACTATCAATCTCATAAAAACGCAGTAAAAGCTGAATTATCGTAGATTTCCCTGCTCCGCTGTGCCCTACTAAGGCTACCTTTTCGCCAGCGTTTACTTTAAAGCTAATCCCTTGCAATACGGGTAATTCTTTTCTTGTAGGATAGGAAAAATGAACATTTTCTAAGGAAATATCCCCATGCAGTCGCGGAGATTTCTCCCCGTTTGTTTGGCTTTCTTCCGTTTGCTCCACCTTTTCTTCCAAAATTTCTTGTACTCTATCCGAAGCCCCAATGGCTTTCTGCAATGTTCCGTAGATATCGCCTAATCCACCGATAGACCCCCCAATAAACATTGTGTAGATAATAAAAGAGGTTAAGTCGCCAATGGAAATGGCTCCTTCTGCAACCAGTTGGCTACCAAACCAAAGCACCAATACAATTCCCCCAAACAGCGCAAAAATTATAAACGACACAAATGCTCCTCTGTAATTAGCCGCCTTTAGGGCAATTGTTACCACTTTATCGAGCGATTTACCATATCTCGAAATCTCGAAAAACTCGTTTGTAAATGCTTTTACTGTGTTTACCGACTGTAACGTTTCTTCTACTACTACATTGGCATCTGCCAAAGCGTCTTGGGTTTTTCTTGATAGTGTACGAATGAATTTGCCAAATACCATCCCTACGATTACTAATACCGGGAAGGTTGCAAGCATAAACAAGGTGAGTTGAAAATTAGTAACAAATAAGATTAAAGTCCCGAAAACGAGTACGGCAATTTGCCTAATTAGCTCTGAAAGCGTGGTGGAGAAAGTGTCTTGCAATAAACTTACATCGGCGGTAATTCTGCTCATTAGTTCTCCCGACCGCCTTGTGTCGTAAAACGGAATGGGTAAACGCATATAGTGGTTATAGAGTGCTTTTCTAATATCGGCCATTGCCCGCTCGTTAACTCTTGCAAAAAAGTAGATTCTTAGAAACGAAAATGTACCTTGAACTGCTAGTACCGCTACCAATGCTAAAGAGATTTTATTAATGTCATTCAGAATCCATTGTGCATTCCCTACCGAAGTATCTATCAGTTTGCCCGTAAAATAAGGAAAAGCAAGAAGGATGGTACTCGAAAAAAACAAACTTACCAAGCCTGCAATAAAGTACCCTTTATAGGGAGCCATAAAGCGGTAAATCCCTAAAAGCCTTTTCATGTTGCTTTTATTCAGTTTCTTCTTTTCTGTTTGATCTTGATTCTTTTTTTTGAAAATTGCCATTGAAGCTATTTATATGATTTACTGCGCAAAACTAGTAAGTATTAGTGATACTAATTTGTTATCCTCAAAATTAGTAGCTTCTGAGAAGTCGTAAAAAACAAAAGGCAATCCGTTGCGATTGCCTTTTGGTGCTAAGAAAACCATTATATCATTTTTTTAAATAAGTACTCGGACCAAACTAAATTATGTTTACTATGAGGTAACTATCTGGAAATAAGATACTTTTTCTCAAATTAAATTAGGGCAAGTCCTTAGTTATTTAACCAAGCTTTTAATCTTTAATCGCTTCTTCGATAGAATCTCTGTATTGTATATCGAGCTGATCAATAATGTTATCGGGGTTGTTTGCCATAATTTGTACTCTCCCCGCTAAAACGGCCTCTTTAAACCATAAATCGCCTGGGGGCAATATTTTTCGATGTATTTTCATACCGTATTCAAACATTTCTTTTTTCCAATCTAAAAAATACCATTCCATAGAAGGCTGATGAAACGTTTGTAGATGGCGTTTATCGAAGATAAACTTTTCTACTTTGTGCTCTTTTATAAACTCTCCTAATACACCAAAAATCTTCTTAAACTTTTCTATGGGTACATAATCGAGCGTTAGCTCGCAAATAATTGTATTATAATCTTTTAGCAAAAAAATTACACCATATTTTTTTTCGTGTAATTTGTCAAATTGTAAACCTAAATCTGTTAAATCCTTCTCTACGTTCATTATTAATATTGTAATTATATGTTGGCTATTTTACCTTATTTTAGTTTAAAAAAGAGACTTAGCTAAAAAATACCGATTCGTCAAGGAATAATCTCTATAACTTTAACACTTATAATCTAGAATACGTTTTAATATTCTTTTATTTTTTGTTGAATAAGTTCAAAGAAAAGTCGGGTTTTACTGTTTACATTTGGCTTGTTTTATACGAAAAAAATTATGCTAAAAAACGATATACTATTAAGAGCCGCTAAAGGCGAAAGTACAAAGAGAACGCCCGTATGGCTTATGCGACAAGCAGGAAGGATATTACCAGAATATAGAGCAGTTAGAAAACAAGCTGGCAGTTTTATAAGCCTAGTAACCAACCCGGAAATGGCTGCCGAAGTAACAATTCAGCCAGTAGACACACTTGGGGTAGATGCCGCCATTATTTTCTCAGATATTTTAGTAGTTCCCGAAGCCATGGGCTTGCCCTACGAAATGATTGAAAAGAAAGGTCCTTTTTTTCCTAATACTGTAAAAAGCCAAGTCGATATAGAAAAGCTCCGTGTTGCCGAACCGGAAGACGCTTTAAATTATGTGCTCGAAGCAATTAAAATCACTAAGAAAGAGCTGAACAATCGTGTTCCTCTAATTGGTTTTGCAGGAGCCCCTTTCACTATTTTTTGTTACATGGTGGAAGGAAGCGGCTCTAAAACGTTTTCTATTGCTCGTAAAATGATGTACCAAACGCCTGAAACGGCGCATCAGCTTCTACAAAAAATTACGGATAGCACCATCGCCTATTTAAAAGCACAAATAAAGGCAGGGGCTGACCTTGTTCAGCTTTTCGATTCGTGGGCGGGTATTCTACCTCCAGCTCAATACGAGGTGTTTTCAGTGCCTTACATTCAGCAAATTTGCGAGGCAATTACCGAAGTGCCCAAAACTGTATTTGCCAAAGGCGCTTACTTCGCCAGGGCTACTTTCAACAGCATCCCTTGCGAAATCGTAGGGCTCGATTGGAATATGGATATTGCAGAATCGCGTTTGCTGTTGCCTACCAAAACACTACAAGGAAACCTAGATCCTTGTTTGCTCTATGCCGACGATAACACAATTAAAAAAGCGACAAAAGAGATGCTAGAGCAATTTGGGCACAGTCGCTACATTGCCAACCTTGGGCATGGGGTTTACCCCGATACGAGTCTCGAAAAGGTGAAAGTATTTATTGAAGCGGTGAAAGAGTATAGCAGCAAATGATAATTGGATTCTCGATAATGGTATAGCTCTCTTTTAGCATGGCATAACGGAGTTTCCTAAAAATGATATGGAAGGAGTAGAACAGGTTTTTTGGTGGCATTATGCCTTAATGTTAATTGCAGGACTTGCCGCAGGGGTGGTCAATACACTTGCCGGCAGTGGCTCTGTATTTACACTTTCTGTATTACTTTTTGTGGGGCTTCCTGCCAATATTGCGAATGGCACAAATCGCCTTGGCGTTATTTTTCAAAATATAGTAGGCGTTGCTAATTTCAGAAATGCTGGCTATTTCAAATCGTCTGATACACTCACTTTTATTGTTCCTGCGCTTATTGGTGCATTAGCAGGTGCATGGGTTGCTGCCGACATCAATAAAGAACAACTAGAGTGGATTATTGGTACGGTAATGCTCATTATGCTCCCAATCATCATTTTCGACCCTAAGAAAAAATTGAAAATTGAGGCACTTCCTGAAAGAAAAAGAGGAGTTTGGTCGTGGCTTATTTTTATTGCTATTGGTTTTTATGGCGGCTTTATTCAGGCAGGAATTGGCATTTTTATTCTTTTTGCTATGATTATGATGGCCCGTGTAAACTTGGTCCGTGCAAATGCTGTAAAGCTTTTAATGGTGCTCGTATTTGCGGTTCCTGTGTTGTTAGTATTTGTATATTTTGGGCAAGTGATGTGGGGTTATGCTAGTGTACTAGCCGTAGGGCAGGTTATAGGTGCTTACTTTGCCAGCAAATTTGCTATCAATCATCCTAAATCAGGTATCTGGATCCGCAGGCTGCTCATTATCATGATTATAGTTACGGTTGGGAAAATGTTCCGTTTATATGAATACTTTATGTAGAGTACTCCTTCTATTGAATGTACTGAAGCCTTACTCGCAGTGTGAATATCCGTGCCACGAGTTAAAAAAAACCACGCGTGAAACTGTGAGGGAAAGACAAAGACGACAGCAAGAATGTGCTTTTTACCGACAGGTATTGGATCAAACTCTTCATTTTATTTTTTCAGCATAACGTTTAATATTTGTCGTTTCGCTCTCAAAAAAATATGCTAAAGTGCTTTTCTAATCAGTACACCGTTTACTACAGAATAATTTTCGTAAGCACCTGCTGTATGGTTCGCACTTTCCCAATCTTTTAAATTGAAGGCGCCATTTCCTGCATTATTTCCTTTAACAACGTAGGTTTTAACAGCAGTGCCATCATGGTTCCAGGTCAGTGG
>CAZFQW010000251.1:0-5672 GCA_964521225.1 uncultured Roseobacteraceae bacterium | reverse complement strand
AAAATTCCGCACATAAGGAGCCGCTGCATTTAATATCGGTATGAAGAGGCCGGTAGCCACCAACGCGGAAATGATAGCAATCAAAATACCTTCAGTCAAGAAGGGCGCTTGGATAAACCAATTAGTAGGCCCCGCACCACGGCTAATAGAACCGCCTTTTCCATGAAAAAATCGAATTTTAACACCTTTAGAGGCACACAAGTAAGCCAGCTGTTCTTGCGCTTTATATAGGCTCCATTGGCTTGCTAAAATACCGCCGTCTTTGTTGCTATCGCTGTAACCTACCATTATCTGTTGCACAGGCCGGTCGTTGCCATTTACTTTCTGCTGATGGGCAAGACTTCGCTGAGTCATCGGATGCGAAAGAAATCCTTCCATAATTCTAGGACTATGCTTTAAATCTTCGATAGTTTCGAAGAGAGGCACAACGGGCACTTTACACAACAGCCCATGCTCGGTATTTTCTGTTAAACCGGCTTCTCTTGCCAATAAATAAACCGAAATTAGGTCAGAGACATCGCGGGTCATGCTTACAATTAGAGAGCCTATCCCATCTGTCCCATATTTATCAACATGTTCGGCAACCACTCTTAAAGCACTCACCACCGCATCTGCCTCTTTAGGAAGCACTGCTTTTAAATGGGTAAAAGGTCTGTTTTTTTGCAATTCGTTATTGAGGAAGACCAGGCGTTTTTCTTCATTCCATTGTAAAAACTTATCGCCGTCTTCGGAAGCCGCTTCCATGAGTTGGGCAATTGCCTTATCGTGAAAGCTGCTATTTTGCCGTATATCAAGCTTGGCGAGGTGAAAGCCAAAAGTTTCTACAATTCTGATGGCGCGATTCACATCAGAATAGGCAACTGATTTTGTGCCGTATTGCACCAACGCTTTTTGTAAAATATATAAATCGGCGACAAGTTCCGAAGCGAATTTGTAGCTGCCTGTATGGTCTTTCAATTCGGTGGCGTGTTGTCGCTTTACATCGAGCGGTAACTTGTCGATACAAAGATTCACAAACTGACGAAAAACCTCCCCTCTATTTCTCTGATAGCTCAAGTTACCCGTTTCACCTAACTCTTCTTTTAACTCGTCGATACGGTTTTGTAGCTCAGGAGTAGCTTCTGCATAATGGCAAGAAAAACTGAGGTGTTTTACCAAACGTACCAATGCCCTACGAATAACCACAAAAGAGTTTAGGCGCAGCGTTTGCAATGTTTGAGCAGTTACCTCATTAGTAACAAACGGATGCCCGTCTCTATCGCCACCTACCCAATTTCCGAAAGAGATTTTTGGGAAAGCACTCGCCTCTTTCAGCAAATCTTTATTAAACCCCGCAAAATCCCATGCTTGTAATAAGCGCCCATCTACTAACTCAATCACCTCCGGAAATACATTAGTGAGGTAATGCATAATGTTTCTTAGCTCTGAACTCACATCGGGTTTTTCAACAAAAATTTCTCCGGTACGCCAAATCCTTTCTAATACGAGTTTTATTTTATCTCTAATATCATCACGCTCTCGCTGCGTCCACATTTGGTTTTCGCGCTTCACTAACAACAAATAAAGCTCTCTGTGGTGTTCTAAAACCGTAGCTCTTTTTGCCTCGGTAGGATGAGCCGTTAGCACAGGCTCTACTCTGATTGTGGGGAGAATTGCGATGATTTTTTCTTCGCTTACGCCTTCTTCTTTTAACTTTTCTAAGCTATCTGCCCATAAACCTGCCACGGTAGAAAGAGACTGTTCATCTTCCACCTTTCTCCTATTTTGCACCGCGCCATTTACCTCAGCAGTATTTAAAAGCTGAAAAATGATTGAATATAGCTGAACATGTTTAGTATTTAGCTCTGGAATATTTTCAGGCGCATTTAACCAAGGGATGTATGGAAGAAGCTCTTCTTCGCCATTTTCAATTAAAACATCTTTGAGGCAGTCGAGTAAAAATTCGAGGTCTTTGTAAGGTTTTCCCAATTCGGTTTTTACTAAATCTAGAATACTTTGTTCCTCAGTAGTTACTTCAGAATCTAACGACATATTAAATTATTTAAATGGATATAAAAACTAGCTGATAGTTAGAAGCATACCTTTTCGTATCATTTTTACATAATAATTGTATGCTAGAGGTTGGTTAAGGAGTTACACAAAAGAACATAATAAATTTTGAGTAGAAAAATTATTGAAGATGAAAGCATAATCAATGAAATATAATACTTTCGTAATTCGCAAGAAATTTTACTAGCACAATGATTCAGATACCAGAGTACATACAACAACTTCAAGCGTACAAACCGGGGAAATCGGTTCAAAACATTTTTGAAGGTAAAAATTTTGAAAGAACAGCCGTATTGAGCAGTAACGAGAACAACTTAGGCCCTTCTCCGAGAGCTATACAGGCAGTTACTGAAAGCTTAATGCAGGCCCATATGTACCCCGAACCAGCAAGCAATGCCCTCAGAAGCAAATTAGCATATCGACTTGGTAGAGGCGAGGAAGAGGTAATTATAGGAAATGGTTCAGATGGCATCTTGAGCAATATTTTCAAAGCCTTCTTAAAACCAGGCGATGAAATGCTTACCTCCAGAGGGTCTTTCGTTGCCGTAAATGTGATGGCAAAAATGAACAATGTCCATTTGTTGAAAGTGGATATGAAAGAGGGGTATGCATTCGATTTAACGGCTTTACTAAATAGAATAAACCAGCAGACCAAGGCAGTGTACCTCTGCAACCCCAATAACCCCACAGGGGCTATGATGGGCAAGGAAGAATTAGAAGCCTTTATAAGTAAAGTGCCAGAAAACGTATTGGTAATTATAGATGAAGCTTATTCTGATTTTAGCTTCCAACTCTCAAATGATTTTCCCGATACTACGCAGCTCCAACTCCCTAATGTACTTACACTAAGAACCTTTTCTAAAGCGTATGGCTTGGCAGGGCTTCGTTTAGGATACGCAGTGGGGGCACCAAAAATAATAGAGACATTATTTAAAGTAAAACTCACCTTCGACCCCTCCATAGCGGCACAAGCAGCAGGAATTGCCGCACTCGACGACTATGAGTTTGTTACCCAAACGATAGAAACCACCAAAATTGGTTTAGCATTATACTACGATGCATTCTCAAGGTTAAACCTCAATTACATTCCTTCTTTTGGTAATTTTGTGATGATTGATTTCGGAACACCAGAAAAAGCACATGAAATATTCCAAGCATTATTAGAAAGAGGCGTTTTTGTAAGACCACTCGATTTCTTCGAATTTCCACACTGCCTACGAATTTCAGTAGGAACTATCGCAGAAAGCCAACTTTTAGTGGAAAAACTAACCGAAGTAATGCAGTTAGTTTCGGTATCGTAAGTAGCTACCACCAACGAGCGATACAAGCCATCTTCGATGGATTTCTATAAAGCATTGCATCTTGTTTAAGAAGTCAAAACTTCTTCTCATTTAAGAATGTCGTAACTTTGTGCTTCAATAAATTGATTTATAAATAATTCAGCCTGCGTTCACTCAAAAAAACTCAATTTTGCCGTGAAAGCATTCATGAACTGGAAATTTAGAAATTCTGTTATTTAAAAATTTGAATTACAAATGATTGAAGCTAAAAAGTTGCCTTATAAGGTAAAAGACATCTCCCTAGCAGAGTGGGGTAGGAAAGAAATTCGTTTAGCAGAAGCAGAAATGCCAGGGCTAATGGCACTGCGCGAAGAATATGGCGATTCTCAACCTTTGGCAGGAGCACGCATTGCCGGTTGTTTACACATGACAATCCAAACAGCAGTATTAATTGAAACATTAGTAGCCTTAGGCGCAGAAGTTACTTGGTCGTCTTGTAACATATTTTCAACACAAGATCATGCCGCCGCAGCCATTGCCGAAACAGGAGTAGCTGTATATGCTTGGAAAGGAATGACAGAAGAGGAATTTGATTGGTGTATTGAGCAAACGTTATTCTTTGGCGAAAACAACAAGCCACTAAACATGATTTTAGATGACGGTGGAGACCTCACCAATATGGTACTCGACCAATACCCAGAGCTAGTAGAGGGAATTCGCGGAATTTCGGAAGAAACTACAACGGGAGTACTAAGACTATACGACCGCCAGAAAAGTGGCAAACTACCATTGCCATGTATCAACATTAACGACTCAGTAACGAAGTCGAAATTTGATAACAAATATGGTTGCCGCGAATCTTGTGTAGATGCAATCCGTAGAGCCACCGATATAATGATGGCAGGGAAAGTAGCCGTAGTAGCAGGTTATGGCGACGTAGGGAAAGGCTCTGCCGCTTCGTTAAGAGGCGCAGGCGCAAGAGTAATTGTAACAGAGATTGACCCAATTTGCGCTTTACAAGCGGCAATGGATGGTTTCGAAGTAAAGAAAATGACCAATGCAATCCCTCGTGCCGATATTGTGGTAACTGCAACAGGTAACAAAGACATCATCACGGGAGAGCATTTCAAACTGATGAAGGATAAAACCATTGTATGTAATATTGGCCACTTCGATAACGAAATAGACATCGCATGGTTAAAAGACAACCATGGCGACACCCACTATAATGTAAAGCCTCAAGTAGACGTGTATAATGTCAATGGGAATGAAATCATCATATTAGCAGAAGGACGTTTAGTAAACTTAGGTTGCGCAACCGGACACCCTTCATTTGTAATGTCCAACTCATTTACCAACCAAACATTAGCGCAAATTGAGTTGTGGAAAAATCATAAAAGCTACGAGAACAAGGTATACACACTACCAATGCACCTCGACGAGAAAGTAGCAGCACTTCACCTATCCAAAATAGGCGTAGAGCTAGACATACTTTCCGATGAACAAGCAAGGTACATCGGCGTAGAAAAAGCAGGCCCATTCAAGCCTTCTTACTACCGTTACTAATTTCTTATATACAGCAGACATATTAAAAGCAGCTCGAGAAGGGCTGCTTTTTTTGTGTTGATGAATGATTAGGGGTAATCTTATTGTACACCCGATATTTTTCACCCTTGGTTATTTTCTTTGTATCTTTTATCAACGGTCCCCAAATAGACATACTCTATTTTATTTTTGATTTAGAATTTGAATAAATAATAGAGTTTCTTAAAAAGAGTATGAAATATCAGGCACAAAAAACAAATCGGAAATTCTTGTCTGCGAATTAATAATAAGGCAAATTATAAACTATACCAAAAGTATAAAAGACCGAAACGAATCGGCTTTAAAAGCAATTACACATTCTTCGCTCTACACACAATCTTACTCCCTCCTGCAATTAAAGATAACTCAAAATCGCTTAAGTTAGCCTCTTCACTATTGAGCTTCTTCCACTCATTCAATAACTCGTCTTCTGACAAATTAAAGCCCTCTTGTTGAGCTAATTTTGCAAGATTTTCGCATTCAGAAATGTCTTTTGCATTGTTTCGTCTGTAGCTAACTTGTTTCGGAATTTTTCCATTATTGTCATAACTAGAAAAAAATTAAGGGTAATTAATAGATAGCAAATTACTCTCTTCCCTAATTCGCTAATAAGCATAACATAATTACAGTTTGCTAAAAAAGTTTATCTATAAAGCAATTTTTATGAAGATTAGAATTTTAAAAGAAGGAGAATACGAACAAGCAAGTGTCCTCCCTTCGTTTTTATGCAACCAAATTCAAAGTAGAGTTTATGTTTTT
>CAZFQW010000250.1:0-5699 GCA_964521225.1 uncultured Roseobacteraceae bacterium | reverse complement strand
ATTATATTTATACACCAAATCGCAATAAGTATTCAAGCCGACAAGGTTATTTCTGATATTTCAGATCTTATTTACAAGCAAGTAGAAACGCTCTTTCCGGAGAAAATGGGAGATGAACTCAAAGAAGAGCAAGATTTTGACGAGGACACTACAATTTCGATCTATAAAAAGAACATGACCATCAAGTCTCCTAAAAGCGGGTATCTGCAATATGTAGACAGTGAAGTGTTATTGGAGATATTAGCTACCAATGATTCCTTGTTCAAATTGAAACACAGACCGGGAAGTTTTATCGTGAAAGGTGGGGAAATTGGTGTGTTGTATTCAAACAAGGATTGGGAGGACGAATCTACAAGTGAGTTATTAAACCAATTTGTTTTTGGTAAAACCAAAACATCCCAACAAGATTTGGAATTTTCTATCCATCAAATGGTAGAAATTGCCTCAAGGGCATTGTCACCGGGAGTCAACGACCCTTATACCGCAATTACCTGTATTGACAACTTAACAGCAACTATGTGCTACTTAGCAGAAGCAAAATTCCCTTCAAAATATCGTGTTGACGAAGAAGAAAAGCTCAGAATCATTGCTGATGTTATAGATTTTGAAGGTGTATTGGATGCAGCATTCAATCAAATCAGACAATTTTCGGGAGGAAGTACTTCAGTTATTATAAGGCTTGTGGAAGCAATGCTAACAATCCAAAATTTCACCAAACGAGAAGGCCACAAAAAGGCAGTTATTAATCATATTGAGATGGTCTTACGATTAGGAAAAGAAACCATAAAAGAAAAAAATGACTTAGATGATTTGGAAAAAAGAGTGAACCTAAAAGCAAAAAATGAATAACCACTGGCTACAACAAAGAGCTGTGGTAAACCCCAAGTTATTTCCGAAATTTTTTTGAGTTTTTGAAGGCTCAAAAAATTTCAGAATAACTAGCTAGTGCCTTGTCTATGGTTGTTGTTTTAAGCTCCTATAATTTTCATCGTAGCGCAATCCGTTTTTGATGATGGCAAAAGCTTGCTTTGAAAGTTTATTGCAAACAGCAATCAACGCAAGTTTTTTGCTTTTCCCTTTGGCAACAATTCGGTCGAAAAGTGCTTGGCATGCCTTGTTGTACTTCATGGCGTTGAAACTACACATAAACAGAAGGTTACGCAGTTTTCTGCTGCCCATTTTGCGGATGCGCGCTTTGCCTTTTATACTCGTTCCCGACTGCCGAATGACAGGGATTGTTCCTGTGTAGCTGCATAACTGAGAAGCACTGTCAAACCGTTTCATATAGTCGGTGGAAATCAAGAGCATGACGGCTGTTTTTCTCCCCATTCCGGGAATGGATTCCAACCTAGACAAGCTATCGGCATCTTCTTGTTTAACAATCGATTCTAATTTTTTTTCAAGCAAAAGGATTTCTTTCTGAAGGTTTTTCAGGTTTCTCTTATACATCTTGAGAGCTTGCGTACTGGTAAATGGCCTTTGCCTCTGACTTATCGGTCTTTACCTTCGATAATTTCATTTGGATGTATCACTTAATTTTCAATGGGTTTTCAACGCTGACACCCATGCCATTATCGTGTAAAAACAGGGCTAATTAATGGTAATGCCCTGTGGCCTCCATCAGGCAATGTGATTCGCAGGGTATTAACTTTTTAAAATCCTTGAACCCCTTTTGGTTGCTGGGAAACTGTAAATGGCCCAAGTTTGGGTGATAGACATCAAAAACATCTTTACTGATATCAACTCCAACAAAACTAGTATTTTTATGCGTCACAAATGAAGTTTACGAAACGACAACTACTGCTGTATTTAACAACTTAAAAACAAGGTCAAAAAAGCCTTAAAGAACTGTACAAAATCATCAGTAGAAAAGAGAGGGGGTCTTCAATGTTGACGAAGTCTAAGCTTCCGTGTATAAGCTGACCTTGTTCTTCTCTTTTGTCTTTTCAATGGAACATATTTTTTAACTAATATAAGCATTTTGCAAGCTTAAGATGTATAAGTAAGCTAACGGGTTTTGTGTATCTTTTTGCTAAGTAGAACTACTTAGAGCACTTAGAGGAATACACTGAATTTGCTTTAAATGAGCTTAAAAGCCATTTTAAAGCGTATTTTTTTATCTATATTACATCAAGTAAAACGAATTATCTTTCAACAAAACGAACGATTTATGGCAGTTGAAAAAACAATTGGCTCATCAAGCCTAGTAGAAGTAGTTGACCGAATTCTAGACAAAGGTGTTGTGATTGACGCTTGGGTCAGAGTCTCTCTAGTAGGGATTGAAATCTTAGCAATTGAAGCACGTGTTGTTGTAGCATCGGTTGAGACTTACCTCAAATATGCAGAAGCTATCGGACTTACTGCCCGAGCTTCATAGAGGAAGCATACAAGAAATTGCCTTTATAACAATAAGGGCAGTTTCTTTTTTATGTAGAAGTTTTAGTAAGATTTAAAAGCAATAACACATGGCGAAGCGAAAATCTAATAGCGATGCTACCTTAGAAGATTTGGAAAAAGACCTTCTTTCACTACGAAAAGATTTAAAAGGGCTTAAGACTGAAACTAAGCAGCAATTAAGTGCCATGCGAGAAGATACACTGAAAGAAGCAAAAATTGCACAGGCAGAACGAGTTCAATGGGTACAAAACCTACGAGAAGAAACACAACAAATGTTGGATGGTTTTTGGGTAGATTACGAAGGTAAAGCCGAAGAAGAAGCGCAAGAAAGAGTAGCTTGGGTAGAAAACCTGAGAGCAGAAACCCATGCAATGATGGATAGAGTTCGGCAAGAATGGAAGGAGTCTTGTAACACTTCTTACCAAACTAGGAAAGCCGAAACCGCAGCTATTTATGAAGACACACAATCGTTGTTAGCTCATTTCAACAAGAATTTTGAACTACAAAGTACAGAAACTCACAAGCTAATTAAAGGAGAGTTAGAGGTTCTGTATTCAAATACGCATAACAACATCGATTCTTTCAAGGTCAATTTCCTGAAAGAAGCGGAAAGGGATAGAAAGAAAAGACAAGCTAAAATCGCTTCAATCAGAAAAGAGACTTTAGCAAAAATTAAAGATTGGAAGAAAGGTGTGGAAAGCAAAAAAGCAGATGAATCGACCGCTAGCTCGCCAAAAGCAAGTACTGCAAGGCCAAGGCGAGTAAGAAGCAGTAGAGCAAAAAAATGAATTGAAAATTAAATTTTTTAAGTGCATGATAAACGAGGAAAAAACAATACTAGAGCCGCAATCTTTGGAAAATTTTGTGGAAACTCCCTATGTACAAGATATTTGTAACAGAGCACTTAATTATATTGCGGCAGGCTATCCTGTCCATTTTAGAGGCCCTGCTGGTACAGGTAAAACTACCCTTGCAAAGCATGTGGCTAGCAAACTACAACGCCCCGTAATGATGCTCCATGGCGACGAAGAATTCTCTACTTCAAACCTAATTGGTGGCGATAATGGTTACAGTACTCGACGTATCCGCGATAATTTCATATCTAAGGTCTTAAAAGAAGAAGAAAGAGTAACGAAACACTGGGTAGATAACAGACTTACCGTAGCGTGTAGGCACGGTTTTACGCTTATTTACGATGAATTTACCCGCTCTCGCCCAGAGGCAAATAACGTATTACTTTCAGTTTTAGAAGAAGGGATGATAAACCTTCCTTCGGAACGAGGAGGTGAAAGTCCGTATCTTCAGGTACATCCTAATTTTACAGCAATTTTTACGAGCAATCCGGAAGAGTATGCAGGCGTATACCGAAGCCAAGATGCTTTGAGAGATAGAATGGTAACACTCGATTTAGACTACTTCGATTACGACACTGAGGTGAGTATTACCGAAGCAAAATCGCAGTTACCCAGAAAAGAAGCTGCACTAATTGTGAATATTGTTCGGGGTTTACGTGATTCGGGTAAATGCGAGTTTTCGCCAACGGTAAGGGGAGCGCTAATGATTGCCAACACCATGCGGGTTATGAAATTAACACCCTCTAAATCTATAGAAATGTTAGCAACAATTTGCCAAGATATTTTAGCTTCTGAAACAAGCAGAGTAGGCTCAAAAACTAACCAAAACAGGGTGAAGAAAATCATTCGAGACCTAGTGGTCGAAAATACGGGAATTGTTATTTAAAAAAAGCCGAATATTAAATTACGAACAATCTAAATCTCATAGAATTATGCGTAGAGGATTAGAAAGAATTAAAACACTAGGAAGCACTAAACAAAGAAGCATTCCATTGAAGCAACGCTCCTTATATATTGAGTTGTTTTTGCTGAGTACAGAAAGAGACCGTTTTATTCAAGAGCAAAATAGAATTTCTAAGAGTATGTACAGCGTTCAGGAACGCTTAAACGGGATTGATACGCAACTAAGAAATCTGAAAAAAACGCTTGACGCAAAGGAAGGGAAAATCAATAAAATTCAGGATGAGCGTAAAAAACAATGGAATACCGTTAAGCTGTCTTACTAGCACTACCTTAACTTTTTCAGAAACTTTTATCCTTCCAAATTAGACAATAAACTTTACCCTCATTAAGTTGGTATCTTGGGTAGAATATCAATTATTGTCAGTATTTTACCCATAAGATTCCCCGCTTTCAACATACCTAGACTAAAAAATTACCTACTAGAGAAACCACCCATTTTTTTAAACTTTCTTACATTGCGTGGTAGTTTCCCCAAATTTTACCTTATATTTATAAATATTTGTAAACAAGATTTAAATTTTATTTACAATCTTGCACCTTACTTTTGAAGCCTTACCAAAACGCAGATTTCACACAATGAAAGATAAGGTAGTAATCATTACAGGAGGTTCTTCAGGAATAGGGAAAGCACTTGCCCAAGAATTTGGAAGCAAGGGAAGCAAAATTATCATTACAGGTAGAAGGCTAGAACCGCTACAAGAAGTGGCTTCTCTTTTAAAACAAAGCGGAATTGAAACCATGCTGATACAAGCTGATGTAAGTAAAGAAGACGACAACAAAAAAATGGCGGAGGAAGTCCTTAAGAGATATGGAAAAATAGACATTCTGATAAACAATGCAGGTGTTTCAATGCGGGCATTATTTAACGATGTAGACTTGGAGGTAATCAAAAAAGTGATGGATATTAATTTCTATGGAGTGTTGTACGCTACCAAATATTGCTTGCCTTCCATCATTGAGAACAAAGGGTCGGTAATCGGCATCTCTTCAATAGCGGGGTACAGAGGCTTACCGGGCCGGGCAGGATATTCGGCATCAAAGTTTGCGCTTCAAGGCTTTTTAGAAGTTCTCCGCACAGAAATGATTCCCACGGGAGTACATGTATTAACCGCTTCTCCGGGCTTTACAGCATCTAACATCAGGAAAGAGTCGCTTACCAAAAACGGGTCATCGCAAGGGGAATCGCCTCGCGACGAAGGCAAAATGATGACTGCCGAAGAATGTGCCAAACACATTTATAACGCAACCAAAAAGAGAAAGAAAATTTTAATTTTAACCACCTTAGGGATTTTCACCGTATGGATGAATAAATTATTCCCTAGCTTAATGGATAAGATTGTTTTTAAGGAAATGGCAAAAGAAGCTAATGCTCCAATAAAGTAATGTGAACCTATTATTATATTAATTATTGAACTTCTATGTTGAAATTTTGCGCAATCTTTTTTCTTTTTTCACTAGCATTTATAACGCCCACCGCCGACCGCT
>CAZFQW010000249.1:0-5704 GCA_964521225.1 uncultured Roseobacteraceae bacterium | reverse complement strand
TTTTAAAAGGCACAGAAGTAGATATTTTAAAAGATGGTAGTCTATATTTACCTAATAATATTTTAAAAAAGTTAGACATAGTAATTGCTGCTATTCACAGTGGATTTAAAACACCAGAGAAAGTAATGACTGAAAGAATTATTAAGGCGATTAGAAATCCATATGTAAAAATTCTTGCTCATCCCACCGGAAGGCTTATTGGTCAACGGGAACCGTATCAAGTAGATTTAGATAAAGTGATGGATGAGGCGAAAAAGCATAATAGAATTTTAGAGCACCAACTCCCACTAGCGCCCATAAGGCAACGGCTGCGGCAACTTTCCAAATAATGTTAAATTGAGCCTTGCGCTTTTGCTTGCTCAACCGTTTGTCAATCTCTTGCCAAGAGGTATCAAAATCATCATTAAAAATCTCGAAGCCATCTCTATTTTCATCTATATAATTCTTTAAAGAATCTTTCATTATGTAGTTTTATGCTTGTAAGGTGGTTAATAGCTCTCTTAATTTTTTCTTTGCTTTGCTGTACTGCGCTTTAGAGGTCGATTCCGTAATTTGCAGTATACCAGCAATTTCTTTGTGGTCGTACCCTTCAAATAAATAAAGGTTTAAAACTACCCTTCCGCCTTCGGGCAAAAGGGAAATCGCCTTCATAATTCTTTTTACTTCATGCTCTGTATACTCAGAGTTCCAGTCGTCATCGTTTTCAGCGGCATCGTGTTTGGCTTCAAGTTCTTGAAACTGCATCTTGTTTTTTCGCAGGGCATTAATGCAATGGTTCACCACAATCCGTTTTAGCCATGCACTAAAGGTAATTTCTTCTTTTAGTTTATAGAGGTTAACAAATGCGTTGGTGAAAGCGTCTTGTAAAACATCGCGGGCGTCTTCGTTATTACCCATCATTCGCCGACAGATATTAAACATGGCCGCTGCATAAAGCTTGTATAGTTCGTTTTGTGCCTGCCGATCGCCTTTTTTACACTGTTTTACTAAGTAATGTTGTATGGTAGTATTTTTCGATGCCAATGGTAGTTTATTGTACTATTCGTTCGTAAGGACAGAAAGAATTACAAAGGGTTTCTTACGGGAAGAAAAATATTTAAAAAACTTGCAACCTTTAACTCCGAAGGTGTAAAAACCTATTGCTGCCAAGTAAGAAGAGAATGCTTCCATAGTTCGATAACTTCTCTGAATATTATATTGCTATTTCATTTAAAATTTCTTATTTTTCTACCTATTCCATCACAAAAAGCGAAACAGTATTCAATTATGAGCTTTATCTACGATCTACACAAAATAATGCTTAACAAGCAAATTATCTTGATTTACGAAGGCGAAATCACACAAAACATTACCACATCGATGTTGGCAATGGCAGAAAAAAACTTAGAATCGCAACAAGAGGATTCCAAAGTAAAAAGGAAAGTATTTAATATAATGATGGAATGCCTCCAGAATATTTCGCGACATGCAGAAAATATTGAAGGTAGAGCTAATGTAAAGAACAATGCTATTTTTGTAGTAAGTAAGAAGGAAGACAGCTACTTAATTACCTCAGGAAATGCCATTTATAAGAGCAAACAAGAAGATATTAAAAGCAAGCTAGAACAAATTAATAATCTGGATGATGATGGACTGAAAGCCTTAATGAAAGAACATAAACTAAGAATTAAGAAGGGAGAGTTAAATTTAAACGATAGAGGAGGCGCCGGTTTAGGTTTTATGGATATGGCAAAAAAATCGGGAAATAAACTGGGTTTTTACTTTGAATCTATCGACGATGAACTTTCTTTTTTTTCTTTAGAAACCAAAGTGTCGAGAATATCAGAGGTCCAAAGTAACCCTTTAAGGGATTCTATCTAAGCAAATACCCCCATTGAGCGCTTTGAAAGTTGAACAAATTGCTCATAGAAAAAGGCTTTACCGTTCACCAGTAAAGCCTAATCTCATTAACCTATATAAACTTCCAAAACATCTTATTCTAAAATTTTCAGGATGCTCTTATTGGGCGAGTTCAACCTCTTTTGCTGCTAAATATCGCTCTGCGTCGAGTGCTGCCATGCAACCTGTTCCTGCAGCAGTTACCGCTTGGCGATAGATATGATCTTGTGCATCGCCAGATGCAAACACACCCCCTACGTTTGTACGTGAACTATCGGGCTGGGTTACCAAATATCCATTTTCGTCCATATCTAGTTGTCTTTTAAACAAATCGGTATTGGGTTTGTGCCCAATAGCAACGAAGAAACCTGTAGCGGTAATTTCAGACTCTGTACCTGTAACCGTACTGCGGACTTTCACCGCTTCCACTTCTTCTTTCCCTAAAATTTCTACTGTTTCGGTATTCCAGTGCACTTCTACATTTGCAGCATTTAAAACGCGCTGCTGCATAATTTTAGAAGCACGCATTTCGTCTCTTCTTACTAATAAATGTACTTTTTTACATAGTTTAGATAAGTAAGAAGCCTCTTCGGCAGCAGTATCGCCACCACCTACTACTACCACTTCTTGCTCACGGAAGAAAAAACCATCGCAAACCGCGCAGGCGGAAACACCTCTTCCGTTTAATCTTTGTTCAGACTCTAAACCCAACCATTTTGCCGAAGCACCGGTAGAAATAATTACAGTTTCAGCCTCAATTTCGTGCTTATCATCTACCCAAACTTTATGAGCCATTTCCTTAAACGCCACCTTGGTTACTAAGCCGGTACGGATATCTGCACCAAAACGAGCGGCTTGCTTTTGGAAATCAACCATCATTTGTGGACCCATTATCCCATCAGGGTAACCCGGGTAGTTTTCTACATCGTTGGTGATAGTCAACTGACCACCCGGTTGTTCCCCTTGGTACAACACAGGCTTCATTCCTGCACGGGCTGCGTAAACTGCTGCGGTATATCCGGCAGGGCCAGAACCAATAATTAGAGTTTTAATTTTTTCAACTGCCATTATTTCTATTTTAGTATGATATTTAACAAATTAAGATTCAATTATTCTACAAATATAAGAGCCATAATAAAACCTATCTGTATTCGATTTCAATAACACGGTCATTCATTGAATTTGTTCAATTCGACTGTCAATAAACCGACATATCATCATTTTCAATGATTTAACGATAAGGTTAATCTATTGCAGAAGCACTTGATACCGGCTAATCAATTATCCATTGAAATAGATTTAATTATATATTTGCCTCCATGAATAATACACTTGCCATCATTTGGGATATTAATCCAGAAATAATTAATATTAGTTCTCTTTCTATACGCTGGTATGGAGTTCTTTTTGCCTCCGGTTTTATCATTGGGCAACAGCTCATGATTCGGATGTTTAAGCGAGAGGGAAAAAAAGAAACAGATGTAGAACTACTTACTTTTTATATGGTGATTTCTACGATTGTGGGCGCACGCTTAGGGCATTGCCTGTTTTACCAACCCGATATTTATTTAGCAGATCCCATTAAAATCCTTAAGATTTGGGAGGGCGGCTTGGCAAGCCATGGGGCAACCGTAGGCATTTTATTCGCGCTTTGGCTATATGCAAAAAAACGCCCCGACCAAAGTTATTTATGGATTTTAGATAGAATTGTGATTACGATTGCCCTTGCAGGGTGTTTTATTCGCTTAGGTAATTTAATGAATTCTGAAATTATTGGAAAACCTTCCGATGTTCCTTTTGCTTTTCAGTTTGTGAACCCTGCACTAGAAAAAATTGAAGAAATTAAGGTAAATGAAGTTTTTTTGATTGAAGATGCCTACGTAACCAATACGGGGAAAGATACTTTGGTGGCAGGAGTTACTTACAGAGAGGTAAACATGACTGTTGAGTTTGCGCAGCCACAAAGCGAAGAAGCCAATGCAAATGCCATTGTTTACCAAGGCGTTCTCCCTAATTTTATACAGCCAAGATACTATGCAATTCTGGAGCATTTTAAAGTATTTAATAGCAAGCCTGCTATCTCTTTTAAATATGAAAGTGGGCAAATTCAATCGGCTACTTTCCCTATATATACCATCCCTAGGCATGCCGCTCAGCTGTACGAATCTCTTTCTTGTTTAATTTTATTTATTATTTCCTTTATGATTTATAATAAATATGGGGGGGCACTCCCAACCGGACGGATTTTTAGTATTTTCTTAGTATGGATATTTGGCCTACGCTTTTTCTACGAATTTTTGAAGGAAAACCAAGTGAAGTTTGAAGATGATTTGGCGTTGAACATGGGGCAAAATCTTAGCATTCCGTTGGTACTGATAGGGATTTGGTTGTTGGTGCGGTCGTATCAACAAAAAGATAAATTGAATACTTAAGTTAAACCAAATTTTAATTGAAAGATGTAATTGTAATTGGAGGAGGCTTGGCCGGCTTAACAACGTCTATCCTACTAAATAGGCAAGGGCTTGCAGTTACACTGCTTGAGAAAAAATCATACCCGTTTCATAGGGTTTGTGGGGAGTATATTTCTAACGAAGTAGCTCCCTTTTTAAAACAGATAAGGCTTTACCCTGAACATACTTCGGTAATTACTCGCCTTTTGGTAACAAGTCCTTCGGGGGAAAGACTAACTCAACAGCTCGATATGGGTGGTTTCGGAATTAGTCGCTATGCTTTCGATTTATTTTTATCGGATATTGCCAAAGCAGAGGGAGTAGAGGTGCGGGAAAAAACTACGGTCGAAAATGTTCTATTCGAAGAAGAACAGTTTTTTGTAACGCTGAAAGGTGGCGAGCAACTTCAATCTAAAATAGTAGTTGGTGCTTTTGGGAAACGCTCTACGCTCGATAAACAACTTAATAGGAGTTTTATGTTGGAACGCTCCCCTTATATGGGCGTGAAATATCATATTAAAACCGATTTCCCTAAAGATTTAATAGCACTTCATAATTTTCAAGGGGGGTACTGTGGTATTTCTCAGGTGGAAAATGACGTTTTTAACCTGTGTTATCTATCAGAAAAAAAGCCCCTAAAAAAATATGGGAGTATCCAAGAAATGGAAAACAGTATTTTACACGAAAATCTGCATTTAAAAGAAGTTTTTCAGAATGCAGATTTCCTGTTTGAGAAGCCCGAAGTAATTAATGAAATATCTTTTAGCCCTAAAAAATGTGTGGAAAATCACTTATTGATGGTAGGGGATACTTCTGGTTTAATAACCCCTTTATGTGGCAATGGCATGGCAATGGCAATTCATGGGGCAACATTGTTAAGTAGACTTATTATAAAATTTTACAAGCTACAAAAATTTGATAGGGAAGGATTAGAAAATACTTATACAAAGCAGTGGGAAAAAACTTTTAATTTACGCCTAAAAGTAGGGAGAACGCTTCAAAATGTGTTTGGCGATAAGCGAATGACCAACTTAGCCATTAAAACTTTAAAAAAATTTCCATCAGTTACTCAAAAGCTAATTAAGCAGACACACGGGGAGCAGTTTCAGGCACTTGCAAGCGAAATCCCATTATAAGCACATCATCAATCTGGTCTTTATCGCCTTTCCAATCTTCAAATGTTTGGTCAATAATTCTGCCTTGTTCTCCCATAGGCTTATCGTGTACCTCAAACAATAAATTTATAAGATGGCGCGTCATAAACTTCCTGTTTTCAGGGCCACCAAATTGATCTTGGTATCCATCAGAAAATATGTAGAAGGCAATATCTGATTGTGGCTTGATATGGTGCGTGGTGAAAGCCCCTTGTGCCTTTA
>CAZFQW010000248.1:0-5745 GCA_964521225.1 uncultured Roseobacteraceae bacterium | reverse complement strand
TAATTCCGGTATCGAAATTGATAAAACTGCCTCCTTCGTAAGCTTTTTCGTTGGTGGTTTTTGAGGTTGGAACACTATGCCCCATAACCATTCTGTAATACCATTTTACCTTCCTTTTTCCCAATACACCATCTGCAAAAAAGCCTAAAGGTAAAAGTACGGTAGTAGGGTATTCGTCTAAACCAGTTAAAAAACCAACTGCAAGCGAAGGTGTTATCGGGTATCCTATTGAAGTTCTTAGAGAGTAATCGACATTGGCCGAAATATCGACCTCCAGAGGGCGGTTGATAGGCTTGTAAAATAGCCCCCCCCACTGAATATTAAATACAAAGCCTTTTTTATTTTTAACCAAAGCAAAATCTTGCGCACAAAGTGTATTAAGGCTAAGGGAAAAGGCATAAATGGCTATAAAACAATATTTAAGAACAGTCATGTTGCTTATCAGTATGATTAAAAAAACGGTTTTGATTGAGGTATTTAATTATACTACTAGACATTCCGGTTGGTGTTTTCATCGGCGATTCTCTGTAAATGTCTGGTAGTATGGTATTTAATCCTCTTTTTTAAGAATAGGGATGGTGCTTAGTAGTTCCATTGCATTGGGGTTCTCGTAGCTGTATTGATAGATTCCGTCTTTTCCCACCATAATTAATACATCGTTGAACGGAATTACGTCAAAAGCATCCATTCCTCTTTTATGTTCTACTAGATTTTTGTCTATGGCTAGTGGATTGGCAGCATTAAACCGTTTTAACCCAAAAGCACCTTCGCATATAAATAAATCTTCGCCATCGATGCCCAAACCATGTGGGTTTTGCATGCGGAACTCCGAGACTAGTTGCGGGTTGGTAGGGTCGGCAATATTTACTACATCGAGTTGGTTTACGCCCTCTCTGCATATATTTCCTGTGCGAAGGGTAACGTAGGCTAAATCGCCTTGCACTACCACGGGGTCGCAGCTTTGGATATGCTGATAGGTAGAGAGGTGGTTTGGATTGGCAGGGTTGCTGTTATCATAAATGTGCATTCCTGTTTGCGAGCCAATAAATAGCATGTTTTTGTATGGGAAAATCGTTTCAATTCCCCAACCTAAATCGATGCGATTACCCACCTTTAGGTTTTGAGTATTTGAAATATCGAAAAGCTGTAAAGAGTAACTGTTTACAGTATATAGAAAATCTTGGGTGATTGTAAAGCGTGCCATAGAGCCTCCTTGCCCCACATTTGCAGAAGGGGAAAAGTTATCGCTTGCGCTAAACGACACATTCGCTGACTCTAAGCGAAATACTAAATCGTCGTTATTCCACAAATACATATTAGGGGTGGCGCAATCGCCTTCAATTTCCCGTTTAATGGTTGTTTCTTCTAAGCCAATTAATATCCCTTTGTTGTTGTTGTAACCCCCTAAAGAAGGAGCAATAAAAACAGCGTTGGCATTGGGGTTTATAGCAAAATCTATATCAAAACTTATATTGGCATTGGGAAAAGCATTTTCTACCCTGTTTACCTCTTCAGGGTTTAAAAGGTTTGTGATATCAATTGCCACTAAATCTATGTAACTATCGGCAAATAGAATATTGTTTCTGATTGCCATATCTACATTGCCGGGGATATTTAAAAACTTTAAGGCAATCGGCGCACTTGGGTTGGTATTATCAATAATATGGATGCCTTTCCCAAATTCGTTTACGAGGAGGTAGTTGTCATAAATATAAATTTTCCCAGGAATATTCACCTCCCTTGGCACATCGGTACGGATTGAACTTCTGAGTTCGTCGAAGGTTAGATAAACAGGGTTGTAGCCCACATAAGAAAAGGTAGAAGTACACTCATCGGTACAGCTCTGTAAGTACAACCCAAGGGGCAAGCAGAACAGAAGGGTAATAAAATAAATTCTGATTTTCATAGTAGATTGAGTTATTAGGTTATTTTGTAAGTTCAATCTCAGTACGAGCAACCCCTGCAATTTGCTGCAAACAGAGAATAGAAATTTTTAAATATCTGTAAATAAGTGGCAGGGGTATTTGAAAAGCCTCTAATCGATTGAAAAAGAGTTGCTATTTATTCTCCTGATTCAACTTCTCGAAAGTTAAGCGTTATTACCATTTTAAGATAAATGATGAAGTTTTTGTGCTAAAAACTAATCATCTTTTAAAAATTAAACTTTCGAGAAGTTAGTTATTACACAGCGTTAGCATTCTGAAATAAAGTGCTAAATAGTAATGAAAAAGATTTATAGATTCATCAATAACTAAAGCGTGATACCTCATGAAAAACGAAGAAATTCTCCATTTTCTAAATGGTTTAAAAGAAAACAATACAAGAGAATGGATGGATGAACATAAGCCTACTTACCAAGAATGCAGAAAGGCAATGATTGAAATTATTGAAAATCAGATTGAGGCAATAGCAAAGTGGGAACCAGGGTTAGAAACGCTTACAGCGAAAGAATGTATTTTCCGAATTAATAGAGATATACGATTTAGTAAAAATAAACAACCTTACAAACAACATTTTGGTGCTTTTATCGCACAAGGCGGAAGACATACCGAATTTGCAGGATATTATGTACACATAGAACCAAACAATACTTTTGTTGGAGGGGGAATTTATATGCCGCCAAGCGAAATTTTAAAGAAAATTCGCCAAGAGATTGATTACAATGCTTCCGATTTCCACAAGATTACTGACGATAATAAATTCAAACAATTTTTTGGGGAAGTGCAAGGGGAACGCCTAAAAACATCGCCCAAAGGGTACCCAAAAGACCATCCTGAAATTGATTTATTGCGGTTGAAAAGCTTTACGGCAACCCATCATTTCAAAGATGAAGAGGTAATAAAAGAAAATTTCAACCAAAAAATAACTGAAGTGTTTGAAGTGCTAAGGCCGTTTAATCAGTTTTTAGACATGGCAGTGAAATACGAAGAAGAACCTCCTAATTTGGAGTTATAATGAGTAAAAGAACTTTAGGAATAGTTAAGCGAATACCCAATTTTAAACTACGAATTACAAAACTAAAAGAAACCATGATACCTACACACATTGAACACATAGGCATTGCTGTAAAAAATTTGGAAGAAGCAATTGCCTACTACGAAAAAACACTTGGCATGAAATGCTATGCCGTGGAGGAAGTTGCAGACCAAAAAGTAAAAACGGCTTTTTTCCAAGTGGGGCAAACCAAGCTAGAGCTACTAGAAAGCACCGAACCCGAAGGGCCAATAGGGAAATACATAGAAAAAAGAGGGCAGGGAGTACACCACATCGCTTTTGCTGTGGAAAACATTGAAGAAAAACTAGAGGAGGTAGCAGAGAAAGGGGTTCGGTTAATTGATGAAAAACCTCGCCTCGGGGCAGAAGGGCTTAATATTGCTTTCTTACACCCAAAATCTACCTATGGCGTGCTCACAGAGTTTTGCGAAAAACCTAAGCAATAATGCCTTCTAAGACAATTTGAAGTGTACCATTTTCTTGATGGTGCACTTTTGCCTTTACCCCATAAACAGCGCTTATATTTTCGTTTGTAATTACTTCTTGGGGCGTTCCGGCACAAATAATTTCACCGCGATTCATTAAATAAAGTGTTTGGCAAAAATGGGCAGCAATATTTAAATCGTGAAGCACACAAATTACAGTGCAATCTATTTTTTTTACTAATTCCACGATTTCCCACTGATGCCTTAAATCGAGGTAGTTGGTAGGCTCGTCGAGCAAAAGTAATTGAGGTTGTTGGGCAATGGCTCTCGCCAGGAGCACACGTTGTTTTTCGCCACCCGAAAGCGTTCTGAATTGCCTACTAGCCAAATGTAAGACCCCTGTTTTTTGCAATGCTTCGGCTACCCAAGTATGATAATCTTCTTTTTTTGAAAGGATGTTTTCAAAGGGAATCCTACCCGCGCGCACTACTTCAAAAACCTTTAAATCGAAGTTTTGAGGAATCTCTTGTAAAACAGTAGCTACTTTTTGGGCTAAATGTTTAAGCTTTAATTTCTGAATTTCTTTTCCGGCTAAAAAAACTTTGCCTTTATTTAATTTAGCAGTGCCATAAATTAAGCGAAGAAGAGTAGTTTTGCCTGCCCCATTCGGGCCTATAACCCCTACTTTTTCTCCTTTTTTTACCTTTAAAGAAATATCATTAAGAATAGCATTTTTGTTATCTGCTAAAAAAGAAGCGTCTTGAATTTCTAATAAAATATTGCTCATAAGCATTTATACAAAATTAACTTGTATTTAATATGAAATAACTGTCTGGGAATGAGATGCTTTTTCTCAAATAAAATTAGGATAAGTCTTTATTTCTTTAAAAAGTGTCGATAATAGCTTTTAATTGCTTTACTGCAAATTGCCTCGAATAATGGGAAACATCACTTTTATTTAGCACTGTTTTGTAATTATTTTCTTTCCATAGCAGAAGCTGTTTTTCTATAAATTCTTCTATTTCATTGGTTGAATTATGCGAAAAACTTTCACCAGAATTGGTTTTAGTAATCATTTGAGCCGATTGCCCATCGGGAGAAGCTAAATTTAAAATAGGAGTTTTTACGGCTAGGTATTCAAATAATTTACCCGGTAAAATTCTTTTTTCGCCTTCAAAAACAGGATTTATTAAAAGTAAAAGATTGGCCGTTTTTAAAGTTTTAATGGCCTCTTTGTGTGGGATATATCCTAAATCAGTAATATAATATTCAAGATTATTTTCTTGAATACTTTGGCGGGCTTCACTAGCAATTACCCCTGCAAAAATAAATTTGATATTTAATTCTGTAAAGCGATTTATTATATTTTTAATTGCCTTGAAAAATGCCTGAGGTTGGTAAGAACTCCCGATAGTACCTGTGTATACAATAGTGAATGTTTCGGTTTTAATTTCGAGCAGATTATTTTGAAAACAATCTGCATTGTATCCCATATAAATAATATGGAATTTATGCGCTGCTTGTAAAGCGACTTTTTTAGCTAGTAAGTCTTTAGAAGCTGGGCAGTGTGCAAGCACCTTATCTGCATTTTGAAGTACTTTTTTCTCGAGTTTCCTATCTATTTTATTTGCTAAATAAGTTCTGTAAAATTGCTTTAAAACCCAATGCCCTGTCCATTCATCGTGAAAATCGGCAATCCATTTAATACCGAATTCTTTTTTTAACCGAAGCCCAACTAAGTGTGTAGAGTGTGGAGGCCCGGCGGTAATTATACAAGTAAATTTTTCTGTATTTAATAATTCTTTTGCTTGTTGGTAAGCATGTCTGTTCCACCCCTTTCTGGGGTCGGGTAAAAATAAATTTCCCCTAATAAATTGCGCTACTTTTTGTTTAAAACTTTCTTCTTTTTGGTTGGAAAGGCCCACGGGTTTTACCGCTTTTTTACCGCTTATTTTTTTATAAAGCCAAAATAATTCTGAAGTATCTGTTTTATAGACTTTAATTGCTGAAGGAATTTTATCATTCAAAGAATAATCTGTAAGTGGGTAAGTAGCAACGTTTTCGTCGATTGTAACCACGGTAAGTTCAATATTTTCTTGGAGCAGTAGGCAAGCAAAATCTACCCAACGTTGCACAGCAGGCCCGCCACTAGGAGGCCAGTAGTAGTTAATTAACAATGCTTTTTTAAGACTGCTCATTTTTTAGGCTATTTACTGAGCAAATATCTGATAAAAAATGGAACTATGGTTTTGGGAAGTAGTCTAGGAAGTATTTTGCGCTATCAAATAGTTTTAATTTTGTCTTCGAGCAGACGTGTTACGCAAAT
>CAZFQW010000247.1:0-5764 GCA_964521225.1 uncultured Roseobacteraceae bacterium | reverse complement strand
TTCACATGACCGAAGATGGCGGCAAAAACTGGAAAAATGTAACCCCTCCTACCGCAGAAGAAGGCATCATGAATGCCATTGAAGTTTCTCCTCACGACTCTAATACGGTGTATGTTACCCTTCTCCGTTACAAAATGAACGATTACAGACCCTATGTTTACAAAACAACCGATAATGGCAACACTTGGGCGCCAATCACCAATGGCTTTGCCGAAGAAGATTACGTGCGTGTAGTAAGAGAAGACCGCATTAAAAAAGATTTATTATATGCAGGTACCGAAACGGGAATGTATCTCTCGTACAATGGCGGGCAAAATTGGACTAAGTTTCAACTCAACCTTCCTACTTGTCCTATTAACGATATTACCATCCGAAATAACGATTTAGTAATTGCCACTTCGGGCAGAGGATTTTGGATTTTAGACGACCTCGGTGCTTTGCAGCAGAGCGATGGCATTTTAGCAAATACGCCTATGAAACTATTTACCCCAAAAGATGCCATCCGATTCGATGCCCCTAGCGGTGGCGGTGAAGGCGTTGGGCAAAATCCGCTGAATGGAGTAGTGTTCGATTATTATTTGGAGAAAAAAACTCCTGATAGTGTAGTGTTTACGTTGGAAATTGTGGATGCAAAAGGAGAGGTTGTAAGAATGTATGACGTTAAAAAAGAGAAAGACTTCAAGCCATACCCCGGTGGCCCTGCCCCTAAAAAACTATTAGCGAACAAAGAAGGAGTCAACCGTTTTGCATGGGATTTCAGAAGGAACGACATCCCTGCCGTTCCGGGCGTTTTTGTAATGGGCGATTACCGTGGGCATCTTGTACCGCCCGGCGAGTATTCTGCTAAAATGACCCTCGGCGACCTCTCGGAAACTGTTACGTTCTCCATTCTGCCAGACCCTCGCCTTTCTGCCAAGCCAGCCGATTATGCCGCACAGCAGAAAATACTGATGGAAATAGAACGCAGCGTAATTGCCCTCCACGAATCGGTGAACGAAATGCGCAAAGCAAAAGAGCAGGTGAAAAAACATGCCGATTTATTAGAGAATTACGAAAACATGGACGACCTCAAAAAAATGGGGAAATCTCTGCAAGAGAAAATCACGAAATGGGAAGACAATCTAATTCAGTCGAAACAGAAAACTTTTCAAGATGTTATCAATTTCCCTAATCAATTAAATGCCGAATTATTAAATTTAAAAAGTAGGGTAGATACCCACGACCCCATTCCTACTAAAGGGGCTACACAGCGTTTAAACGACTTACAAAAGCAGTGGAACGCACATAAAGATGCCTTACAGCAAATTATAACTACCGACGTAAAAGAATTTAACGATTTATATAAATCTAAAAATTTGCCTGCCATTATCATGAAGCCTAAGCCTATGGTTTCGGAAAGTGGCGACCGTTGATTTGATAGTTTTTAGTGTTGAATCCCCCTTTGGAACAGATGAATTTTTAGTTAAGCCGATAATTATTAGCTTAACTAAAAATTCAAAACTAAAAAACCTTTTTTCTATTTAATTAAATCAATATGAGTTTTCTGAAAGCAGAGTGGAGGAAACTAGCCCTTGCCAATTATGAGGTGCCTCCTACGGTACTTGCCCCTTATTGCCCCTATGGCACACAGCTCGATTTATGGAAAGGTAAATACTACGTAAGCTTGGTGGGTTTTATGTTTTTAAATACGAAACTCAAAGGATTTAAAATTCCTTTTCATGTGAATTTTGAAGAGGTAAATCTGAGGTTTTATGTAGGCAAAGAAGTAGACGGTAAGTGGCGCAGAGGTGTAGTTTTTATAAAGGAAATTGTTCCTAAACCTGCCATTACTTTTGTAGCGAATACGGTCTACAAAGAAAATTATGCTACCATGCCCATGAAACACCAATGGCTCGAAGAAAACAAGCAACTTTTGGTAAAATACGAGTGGAAAAATAAAGGCGTTTGGCAGCATTTTGAAGTAGTAACCTCTCCCGAAGCCATTGAAATTGAGGTGGATAGCGAGGCTGAGTTTATCACAGAACATTATTGGGGCTATGCACACGTAAACGATAAAAAAACGAATGAATACCAAGTCACTCACCCAAGATGGCAGCAGTACGAAATACAGTCTTATAATATTCAGGTAGATTTTGCCCTGAACTACGGAAATGGCTTCGCTTTTTTAAATGAATTAGAACCAACATCGGTAATGTTAGCCGAAGGCTCAGAAATTACCGTTGAGCCAAAGCAAAAAATGAGCTGATTTATTTTTTTAAATACGATGACAAAAAGAACTTTACCCAACGATTTTAATTATAAAAAAGAAATATTAGATAGCTACGAAACCTACGTACGCGATATTTTAGCAATGCCTATTGAGCAGTGGGTAAAATTCAACTATCGAGTACACAGTGCCGATAAAGTATCTGTTTTATTCGCTCAAAAAATTATTCCCGAAGAGCTTCAACAAACCTTTTTAGAAATAGGCAGAAGGCATAAAGAAGTGCTTTTATCGCTAGGATACGCAAAAATCTCCCTATTAGAAACCCAACAAAACATACAAGCCGACCGCTTTAAATGTACTAAATCGGCAAAAGAATTCTATTTCCATTTAGGGACAATACTCGATAGCTTGGCAAGAATCACATTTTTAATTAATTATGCTGATGCCCCCACCAAACGCAATTTACAGGGGAAATTAATTCGCCATTTTATCGACTTTTCAATTTTCAGAAACGATTACAATTTAACGGGATACCGAAAATTATTTAATCAGAAAACGATTAAAGAAATAGAAGTGCTGAAAAATAATTTCCAACAAAATGAGCCTTCTCCTTTCATTTTTGCAGACAAAGGGAAAGAATTATTATTCCCGGTTTCGCTCAGAAACGCCTCAAAGCCTTGGTCGGTAGAGTTGTACAACGCTCGTTTCAGAAAGTACGTGTCTCTTTCCAAAATGCTAGAAGAAGATTTTAATGTTATTCAGAATTTTCAATCGGCACTCTACGAAAAACTATTTCAAGAAGTAGATAAATTTGAAAAAGTACATAAATTAATCATTCGATAAAGTGATTTATTCCTTCATTAAATAATTGCAATTTACCCCCAATTATTAAATACCACATCGCCCATAGAACGAGGTTCCCAAAAGGCAAATTCGGCAAATTCTACATCGTAAAGTAAATGAACCACCGAAGTAGTTTCGGGATTGTCGGCATCTACTTCTAAGCGTAAAATTTCGCTTGGAATTACCTGAAAAGGTGCTTGGTTAAAATAAGCAGCAAGCATTTCGTGCGCAACATACACGCTTGGAGGCTCAAATTGTATTAAATCGTTGGCAGAAAGTAGCGCATTGGGTTGGGTAAAGGCTACAATTGGATAGTATTTATTACAAAACACTACAATTTGCTCTTCATTTTTTTGCAGCAATGCGCTGTGGTACGATTGCCTTTTGTTTTCCGCAAAATGGATGGCTATTAATTCGTAACCTATCGTTTTTACCTCTTCGCATTTTTCTTGAAAAAGGCTAGTTTCAAGTATTGGTGGCGGTGTATCTTTTTTGCTCCAGAAGCCAGAAATTCCTGCGGGAAAAAAAAAGGTGTTAGAGGTTGAGCTATTCATTTTATCAGATATTAATCGAAAGTTCAAAAAATAGGAGGGCTTGTTTTCTCCAAAAGCTACCTTTGCTAAGGTAAGTGAAAGAAAAAAACAAATGCACTTTTTTTAAACTTATTTTATTTACAGCCTGTCAACAAAGAAAGATTTTTTATATGGCATCCACATTAAACACTACGCTAAAAATATGGCTTAAAGCCTTTCGATTGCGGACTCTCCCCTTAGCACTTTCGTGCATTGGTATGGGGAGTTTTATAGCTGCTGTAGAAGGATATTTTCAGTTTAAAATATTCTTTTTCAGTGTTTTAACTACTGTTTTTTTACAGGTGCTTTCTAACCTCGCTAACGATTACGGCGACTCGGTGCATGGGGCAGATAGCGATGCCCGAAAAGGACCACAAAGAACGGTGCAAAGCGGGCTTATCTCTTCAAAACAAATGAAATTGGCGATGTTATTGTTCACTCTTGCCGCTTTTATTTCGGGTTGTAGCTTGTTGTGGGTTAGTTTTGGAGCCGCTTATCTCACGCAGATGCTCATCTTTCTTGGGGTAGGACTGTTGGCTATTTGGGCGGCAATTACTTATACCGCAGGCAAAAACCCTTACGGGTACGCCGGTTTGGGAGATTTTTCTGTATTAATATTTTTTGGATGGGTTGGAGTGTTAGGTACTTTTTTTCTTTACACCAAAGCAATTAATTGGTTTCATATTTTACCCGCTACAAGTTGTGGTTTATTTGCCGTGGCTGTTTTAAATGTAAACAATATAAGAGACATCGACTCGGATACCGAAGCAGGAAAACGCTCTATTCCTGTGCGTATTGGCAGGAAAGCCGCACGTATTTACCATTGGGGGCTTTTACTTACCGCTCTGGCTACTAGTATTATTTGGGTATTATTAAACTTTAAGGGAATGGCACAATTTGCTTTTTTTATTGCCCTTCCGCTTATTTTAAGAAATGGCATTGCTGTTTCCAAGTTTGAAGACCCTGCTCAATTAGACCCTTTTTTAAAACAAATGGCACTAGCAACCTTGCTATTTGTTTTAGGATTTGGGTTGGGGAATTTGTGGGTATAATAATGTGCTTGCCTACCCTCCACTTACAGGCGGAATAATAACAACCTCGTCGTTTTCTTTTAGCTGATAGCTATCGTTTTGGTAGTCTTCGTTAATGGCAAAACGCAAACTTTGTAGCTTCTCAAATGCAGGATATTGCCTTACTAAATCCATTTTTAAATCTTCAATTTTAGCATTTTCTTTTACCGAAACTGAAGTTTGAGAACCCTTTAATATTTCTTTGGCAATACCAAAGGCTAATAATTTTATTTCCATTTTTATATCTATTTAATCGTTTCAATCTGCAGAAGTTAGGTATTCAAAAAGTGCTTTCCAACTTAGTTGAATACAATCTAGCCTACCATTAAAATTTTTCAACTCGGCTAGTATTTTTAATTCTTCTTCTAAATCAGAACTTTCCCCCTCGCTCTTTAATGCGTTCATAAATTGCTCACAGAATTTTTTTGCATCTGTTTTACTCATTCCTTCAATTTTTCTGGTTAAAATAGAAGTAGCTGCCTTAGAGATAGCACAGCCAATTCCATGGAAATGCAGCGCATTAATTTGGCTTCCCTCCTCTTCCAAGTATAACTTGTATTTATCGCCACACATAGGGTTATAAGCCGTGATTGTAGTTGCATGCTCCCTTTTCTCGAAGTGATACGGATTTTTATTTTCCGGGAGGATTTTCTCTTTGTACCTTTTTTGTATTTCTTCCTTTGTCAAGACCAAAAATTTATAAGTTCTTTTATTGAATGTACTAATCTATCTACTTCTTCTTTGGTGTTATAAACGGAGAAGGAAACTCTTACCGTTGCAGGGGTTGCAAGTGCATTTAACAAGGGTTGTGTGCAATGCATTCCTGCCCTAACGGCAATATTATCCTGATTTAAAAAAGAGGCAATATCGTGCGGGTGAATTGCTTTAATGGTAAAGGAAATAATTCCCGATTTTTTCTTTGGATTTCCCAAAATATTAACGTCATTAATTGCTCTTAGTTTTTCTTCACAATAAATTCTAAGGTGGTTTATATTTTCTTGGATTTCTTTTTTATCTAAACCACTTACAAATTTAATTGCCGCTGCTAAACCCATTGCTCCCCCTATATTAGG
>CAZFQW010000246.1:0-5771 GCA_964521225.1 uncultured Roseobacteraceae bacterium | reverse complement strand
CTATGCATTTCAATCAGTTATTTTTAGAGGGGGAAACGGTAACACTTGCTACCGAACTTCATATTTATCACACACTTTCTTTGATGGCAAACAATTTAGTAACCTCTCCCCTTTTCGGCTTAGTTCTTCACTCCAATGTCGATAAAACCGCTATTTTGCTAAATAATGCAGAGGGAGTTGTTCAAGGAAACAATGTAAAAATCCAGCGTTTTATCCCAAATAATAGCAGGCTCGAAGGCGTTCAAGTCTATAATGGCACACGCTACCATTATTTGGCAAGCCCAATCGCCAATTTCCCAATTACTGCCCTAGACGATGAAATTGTAACAGGTAATTTTGAGTTAAAGATTGACCCTCTTTGGAATAATCCCAACGGGCAAGGAATCCCCGCCAACTTATTCCCCAACACCTTTTTGTATGATGAAAAGTTTGTAGCCACGCAAAGCGACAATGCGACGGCAGGTTGGAGGGTTCCACCATTCAATAGCAACATGGAGGAAGGAAGGGGCTATGCCGTTAGAATTGATGCAGGAACTACACTCACCTATAAGGGAACACCCAACAATGGCAGCATTCTCATTCCCATCAGCCGAAGCAACAACACTGAAAATACCCTCGAAAATACAGGGTGGGCATTGTTAGGGAATCCTTACCCCTCGCCAATGAGTACCACTAGCTTTTTACAGGAAAACACAACACAATTAGAGGACGCGCTTTTTATGTATGTAGCAACGGGTGAATTCAGCGGTTTTTATGCAGCAACTACCTCAGCAGGTTTCACCGTTCCTTCATTTATTAATCTTGATAATATTGCCGCAGGGCAAGGCTTTTTCGTTCGGAAAGAAAACAATGGGCAAAGTAATGTGCATTTCAACAATGAAATGAGAAGAGATGCCAACGCTACTTTTTACAGGAAATCTGCGGAAGAAAATGAAATATTAGCTCACCTTCAAATTTCGCAAAATACACACCGACACGAAACGCTCATTGCTATTGGTAGCCAAGGTGAAAATTTGAAGGGACTTGCCCCTTTCCCTAATTTCGCCGATTTTACCACAGCCATTTATCATACAGATATTTCAGAAAATAAATGGTTGATTAGCTCGGTAAATGATGCCCTCGATACGTTATCTATCCACCTTCGACTCGAAATGGTTGGAAACGCTAAAATAAAACTCCTTTCCACCTACCCAGAAAAAACCATTTGGTTAGAAGACCGCCTGCAAAAACATTGGCATAACCTTTCAGAACAGCCGAATTACAGGTTTACTACCACACAAAAAGACGTGCAAAACCGCTTTTTTTTGCACTTCAAGTCCAAAGGCTTCTTCGAGAAAAACACCTTTGTTTCGTTGGAAAACAACCAACTTACTATTGCCTTTGCTAGCTATTTAGAAGAAAATCCCCAAGTGTTGATTTACGATGTTTTGGGTCGCGTAATTACTCCTGTGGGAAATGCTAATTTTGATGGCTTTGAGTGGAATGCCCAGCTCCCTGCACTTCCCCACCAAGTTTTATTGGTGAAAATTAGTAGTGCTTTAGGAGTGGAAACACAAAAAATGGTGAGGTGATATATTTATTTAATCGTGCCAAATACTATCTGTTTGCAAGATGGGTTCATGGCACGATTAACTGCTTCTTTTAGGTGGGTTTCACTCTACTTCAAAAATATAAAAAGGAGAAAGAAGAATGTTTTCTTTGCTTCCTTTGTAATTGTACCGTACTAGGTTCTCCATATTTACTCTTACTTTCTTAGCACTTTTCAGTAGCTTTTTATCAAGTAATTTACTTTGTTTTAGCAGTTCAGTTTTCCCTTTGGTTTCTCGGGCAACAATCCCATCATTGAGATATTCAACATTTATTTCTGAGAAGAAAGCGTTGGTATCGAAAGGGCAGAGCGTGGCAAAATCTTCTCTGTGTTCAAAAGTAACTTTGAGTTTTCCCTTATTGCTGATACTTTCGTTCTCTACTACCTCGCGTTTTCCATCAAAAAAATAGATTTCAGGCTTAGGTACTGCCCGAGCGGGTAATTCTTTCCAAAGTTCTCTTCCTTCTATTTTTACATAGATATCTACTTTCCCTTTTTTAGGGATAACGTATAATTCCTTTTTATCTTCCTTCCACTCGTAATCTCCTCCTACTACGTCAAAAGACACTTTCTGCCAGTCAATGGCAATTTCACTTTCGAGGAAAAGCACGTTTTTGGCATTGTAAAACAACCCTTGGATTTCTTCTCCTTTGCTGTTTTTATAAATAATTTCGTGGGTATCGGCATAAGCATTTAAGGTGAAAACGCCGAAAAACAGTGCACATGCAACAAGATTTTTCATAGCTTTTTTATTTTAATGAAAAGACAACTTTGAGATATAATATACAAAAAAGAGGCAACAAATACTTGTTGCCTCTTCTACTTTTCGCTTTCCAATACCTATTTTACCCTGCGTTGGCAGCCGACTCCATCAGTAAATAAACCAATACAATTGCGAAAGAGATAGAGGTAATCATCTCTAAAAGTCCTGCGCCTACGTTTTTATCTCTCACAATTTCTTCGTTCAAATCAGACTTGTAAAGCACAAACTTATCGAAGAACAAACGCACTACTACCAACAGAACTAGTATTGCTACTACATTGTAAACAATGGGCGTAAGGTTTTCTACCCAACCTTCAAAATTGCCAGAAACGGCTTCCATCATAATAATACCTATGGAGATAATTCCTCCGGCAAAGCCCAAACCTGCGGCGGTATTATCTTTTTCAATTTCCTCGTGGATGGAGTACGGGGTGAGTTTATCGTAGATAATTGCAAATACAATGAGCGCTAGTTGCCCTATTACAAAGAATACAATTGCCGTAAGTGGCCCTCCTCCTTCGCCGTGTAAAGCCCCTGCCATTATGAGGCCGGTGGCTAAGTAAGCGGCTCCTTGTACTACTCCTGTGCCAGGGTTTTTATCTTCTATAATTTCTTTCAGTGTAGAGAACTTACGGAGTACTAGCTTATCGTTAATTACCCTTGCCAAGTTTAACAAAAACACGCCTGCTACTGAGTACGCCGATACAACGGCTAAGTCCATCAACAGGCCTTGCGACGGTCCGGAGACTACTCCCACAAAAATAGCGGTCATCCCCAAGAAATAGCCTGCGGCACTCAGTGCCATAGCGAGGTTATCGTGGTGGGTAAGTTGCTTATCGAGGCTATAGGGCGATAGCGTGCCTTTAAGCCACTTGGCAAAGAGAAACAAAAGGATATAGACGAGGAGCATACTAAATATGCCAATGAGTTCTACTTGCAATGCTTCAAAAGAGTCCATGATAGAAATTTTGATTAAAAAATTATATACTAAATAAAAGCCAACAAAAATTAGTTGGCGTAAATTTCTTCTATTTGGTCTTGGTATTTACTGTCAATTACCCTTCTTTTTAACTTTAACGTTGGCGTTAGCTCTCCTGTATCTACTCCCCAAATTTCTGTAAGTAAAGTGAATTTTTTAATTTTTTCCCACTGCCCAAATCCCTCGTTGTAATGGGCTACTTCTTGCTCGAAAAGGGCAAGTACTTTTTCGTTTTTTACAATTTCTTGCGGTGTTGTGGCAGTTACCCCATGTTCTTTGAGCCAGCCTTGTAAGGCTTCAAAATTAGGAACTATAAGTGCTGAGGGGAATTTACGACTGTTGCCCACCACTGCAATTTGCTCTATGTAAGAACTCTCTTTAAACTTATTTTCCATGAGCTGTGGGGCAATGTATTTACCCCCGGAGGTTTTAAACATTTCTTTCTTACGGTCGGTGATTCTAAGGTATTTCCCTTCAGATATTTCTCCAATATCACCTGTGTGAAACCAGCCATCTTTTAGTACCTCGGCAGTCATTTCGGGTTCTCTGTAGTAGCCTTGCATTACATTTTCGCCTTTACAAAGAATTTCTCCGTCTTCTGCTATTTTTATTTCAGTGCCGTCAATCACTGTTCCTACACAGCCTATGCGCATACCGGCGTGGTTGGGGATGCTCGCTGTAATTACAGGAGAGGTTTCGGTAAGTCCGTAGCCCTCGCATACCTTAATGCCTGCTGCCCAAAAAACACGTGCTAAGCGGGGTTGTAGCGCAGCAGCCCCCGAATTAATGGCTTGTATTTGTCCTCCTAATGCTTCTCTCCATTTACTAAAAATGAGTTTGTTGGCAATAGAAAGCTGTAGGTTATAAGAAAAACCCATTGGCTTATTCGGTTCATAATTTTTTGCCAAATTCAGTGCCCAGAAGAACAATTTACGTTTAACTCCATCCAGCTCTTTTCCTTTCCCTTCAATTTTATCGTAAATTTTTTCTAATAATCTAGGAACCGTATTAAACAGATGTGGTTTTACCTCACGGATATTATCGCCAATGGCTTCCATATTTTCAGCATAATACACTGAAACACCCGCATAGAAATAGAAATAAACTCCCGTTCTTTCGTAGATATGGCAAAGCGGGAGGAAGCTCACCGCACGGCTTTCCCCAAAAGTTATAGGCGAACGTTTGGCAACCGAAATACTATTGCTTACAATGTTGCTGTGGGTAAGCATTACGCCTTTGGGTCTGCCTGTGGTACCAGAAGTGTAAATAATAGTGAGTAAGTCTTCTGCTTTTACGGTTTCCTTCTTTTGTACCAAAGGGGCTTTATCCATTTCAGCCCCCTTTTTCTCTATCGCTTCCCAGTTTTTACAGTTGGGGAGTTCGTCAAAAGAATAAATGTGTTCAATAGGGTTCTCTTTAGTAGCCAATTTTACTTTTGCCAATAAATCAGCATTTTCAACGAATACCATTTTAACTTCTGCATGCTTAAAGATATACACATAATCTTCTACCGTAATTGTTGGGTACATCGGTACACTTATCGCCCCTATCATTTGCATTCCTAAATCTACAAAGTTCCATTCGGGTCTGTTGCTAGAGATGATGGCAATTTTATCGCCCGGCGCAATACCCATCTCCAAAAAGCCCATTGCCATGTTTTCAGAAATGTCAATTACATCATCGGTACTGTAATGTTTCCAACTTCCTGCAACTTTTGCGTTCAGACAGTCCGTTTTAGCATAAGTATGTTTCTGGTAATAAAGAATATCAAAAACTCTTTCCATTTTCATAGTAGTCTTTCGTTAAGTTTTAGTGAGTTGTAACTTTATATTTTCATCCTTTAAGATACTCAACTTTTTTTAAAAGTTTTTCTATATGAATATTTCATCGAAACAATCTCGTACTTTTTTGCTCTTATTGTGTGCAATTCTGCTTTCTGGAACCAACGGAGTAGCACAAGAAATTTGGCAGAAAGGCACTGCCATCATCAAATTAAAAAACGAAAAAAACGGTGATAAAAAATCGCTCAAAGCAACAGCAGTGCAGCGTTCTTTCGCTAAGATAGGTGTAAAAAGAACCCGGCAGCTTTTCCCCAACTCCTCTACTCAGAAAAGAAATAATAATTTTCGTTTAAATGATATTTACCAAATTTCTTTTGATGAAACTCAAAACGTTGAAACTGTACTTCAAGAACTTTCACAAGAAAGTTGGATAGAATACGTGGAGCCAAGCTACTTATACTTTCCCCTTGGCGACCCTCCTAACGACGAGTATGCCGACAGACATTGGGGCCACACCGTAGCCAAAGTGTACGATGCGTGGGATATTACCATGGGCAGCCCCAATGTAATAATAGGTTTGGTAGATCAAGGGTTTAAGCTCAATCACCCCGACTTAAAAAATCAGTTTGCTTGAACAACAGTAAATTCGTTTTAGCGTAG
>CAZFQW010000245.1:0-5806 GCA_964521225.1 uncultured Roseobacteraceae bacterium | reverse complement strand
GCTAAATTTGCTATGCAAAGATAGACAAATTTTAATTCGTGAATTAAGTAGTATTGCAAAAAATATAAGTCTAAAAGAACATAATTGTTCAAAAATATACAAATTAATTTAATTATTCCAAGATTTTATTGGACTTTACAAATATTAAAGAGGTAATTCTCACTTTTAGAAGTCATGAACGCAAAAGAAATTAGAGCACATTTTCTGAAATTTTTCGAGCAAAAAGGACATTCGATTGTTCCTTCTGCTCCTATGGTTGTAAAAAACGACCCTACACTTATGTTTACCAACGCTGGAATGAACCAGTTTAAGGACTTCTTCTTAGGGAACGCTGTACCTGATGCCCGTCGTGTAGCAGACACTCAAAAATGTTTAAGAGTTTCTGGAAAACATAATGATTTGGAAGAAGTAGGACTCGATACCTACCACCATACCATGTTCGAAATGCTCGGTAACTGGTCCTTTGGCGATTATTTTAAAGAAGAAGCAATTGCATGGGCATGGGAATTACTCACTGAAGTTTATGAGCTACCAAAAGAAAGGCTTTATGTTACTGTTTTTGAAGGTAATAAAGAAGATAACTTACCTGTTGATAGCGAAGCAGCAGGGTTTTGGGAGAAATATATAGAAAAAGATAGAATCCTTTACGCTTCTAAAAAAGATAATTTTTGGGAAATGGGCGATACCGGCCCATGCGGTCCTTGCTCAGAAATTCATATTGATTTAAGACCTACCGCAGCATTAGCCAAACAGCCAGGTAAAGAGTTGGTAAATGCCGACCACCCACAGGTAGTGGAAATTTGGAACTTGGTATTCATGCAGTTTAACCGAAAAGCTGATGGTAGCTTAATAAAACTTCCAGAAACCCATGTAGATACAGGTATGGGCTTCGAACGTTTGGCTATGGCTATCCAAGGAAAATTATCTAATTACGATACCGATGTTTTCCAGCCGCTTATCCAAGCACTGGCTAAAAAAGCAGGTGTAACTTACGGAGACAACGAGAAAACAGATATTGCCATTCGGGTAATCTCTGACCACATCCGTGCCATTGCTTTTGCCATTACCGATGGGCAACTTCCATCGAACAATAAGGCGGGCTATGTAATCAGAAGAATTTTGAGAAGAGCAGTACGCTATGGCTACAACTTCTTGAATTTCAAAGAGCCTTTTATGTATGAACTAGTGCCTGTATTAGGCGAACAATTTTCCGATGTTTTCCCTGAAATGCATGAGGAAGCAGCCTTCATTCAGCGGGTAATTCAACAAGAAGAAGCGGCTTTTCTGAAAACTTTAGAAAAAGGCTTGGGAATCCTCCAAAATATTATGGAAAAGCAAACTGAAGGTAAAATTATTAAGGGCGAAGTTGCCTTTGAACTAAACGACACCTACGGTTTCCCGTTTGATTTAACAGCTTTAATTGCACGTGAAAACGGCTTCGAAGCAGACGAAGACGGCTTTAAAAAAGCAATGATGGTACAGAAAGAACGCTCTCGTGCAGCAGCAGTTACCGAACAAGGAGATTGGACCTATGCAAACAACGATGAAGAAACTGAGTTTATTGGTTACGATTACCTCAAGGCTTCGGTTAAAATTGTGCGATACAGAGAGGTAAAAGATAAGAAAAAAACATTCTACCACTTGGTACTCGACAAAACGCCTTTCTATGCTGAAAGTGGTGGGCAAACTGGCGATAAAGGTGTTCTAAAAAACGGTACTGAAACAATTAAAGTGATTGATACTAAGAAAGAAAACGACCTCATCGTTCACTTTGTAGATAAATTACCTAACAACCCAAAAGCTACTTTTGAAGCCCTTGTGAGTACAGAAAAACGCTTATTAACCACCAATAACCACTCTGCTACCCACCTACTTCATGCGGCATTAAAAGAAGTACTAGGGGAACACGTGGCACAAAAAGGTTCTTTGGTAAACGAAAAAATTCTTCGATTCGATTTCTCGCACTTTGCTAAAATGACCGAAGAAGAAATTGCAGAAGTAGAGCGCATTGTCAATCAAAGAATCAGAGAGAATATTCAGCTTGACGAGAAGCGCAATGTGCCTATCGACGATGCCAAAGCAATGGGCGCTACGGCTCTTTTTGGCGAAAAATATGGCGATTTTGTACGTGTAATCACGTTCAATCCACAATATTCAGTTGAACTTTGTGGAGGTACGCACGTACCTGCAACGGGGCAAATTGGTTTCTTTAAAATTACTTCTGAAAGTTCAATTTCAGCAGGTGTAAGACGTGTGGAAGGCATTACCTCTGCGCCTGCCGAAGAATTCTTGAATGCTCAGTTAGGGATTTTGAATGAAGTAAAGGAAATGCTGAAAAACCCGAAAGATTTAAAAAAATCGGTAGAAAGCCTTCTAGCAGAAAAGAATGCGCTCCTAAAAGAGATTGAACAACTTCGCAATAAAGAGCTACAAGGGCTAAAAAGCGTTTTACTCGAAAAGGTTTCTGAAAAAGACGGTATCAATGTAATTATTGAACAGGTGAACGTTCCTAATGCCGATGGCCTAAAACAACTTTCGTTTGAGTTAAAAGAAAAATTAGAGAATCTGTTTATGGTACTCGCTGCCGATATTGCCGGTAAACCTCAAATAAGTGTAGTGATTTCCGAGGAATTGGTAAAAATAAAAAACTTACACGCAGGTACTATTATAAGGGAACTCGCCAAGGAAATTGATGGCGGTGGTGGTGGCCAACCCTTCTTTGCTACCGCAGGCGGGAAAGACCTTTTGGGATTGGGAAATGTTATAGAAAAAGCGAAGACTTTAATTTAGATGATGATATTACATGAGTAACAATTTAGATATAGCCATTTTACACAAAAAAATAGATTTATTATCTAAAGAACTGTGTAGTGAAGTTTCTGACTATTTTGATGCCGTCTTACAAAAATCTACGGCACTTGAGTTGGAGGAGAAGATAGAAACACATCTGGCTTCGGAAAGAATCATCGCTAAAGATTGGCTTTCCAAACATGAAGAAGAAGTATGGAAAGATTTGTAAAAGGAGATGTAGTAATCGTTCCTTTTCCCTTTTCCCTTTTCAGACTTAACAGCTAATAAGAAAAGACCTGCTTTTGTTTTGGCAAATATGCAAGGTAACGATATTATTCTTTGCCAGATTACTAGTCAAAAAAATAAAGAATAAAGACCAATATTCAATTTCTATAAGCCCTAATGATTTTATAGAAGGGAAACTTATTAATGACACTTCAACTGTAAGACCAAATAGAATTTTTACTGCAGATAAGCAAATTATTCTTCGAAAAGTAGGAAGGTTGAATCACATGAAAGTCGAATCTGTAATTAATGTAATTGTTCAATTAATCAATCAAAACGCTAAACCCGTGTTCACAGGAATCATAGAAACCATAGGAGAAATAAAAGAAATAGTGAAAGAACAAGGCAATATTCATTTCCATATTGCTTCTTCTTTTTCTAATGAATTAAAGATTGACCAAAGCGTTGCCCACGATGGCGTTTGCCTTACAGTAACCAAAGTAGCAGCCGGCTCGCATTGGGTAACGGCAATTCAGGAAACGCTCAATCGCACAGGCTTACAACAATGGAAAGAGGGCTACACCGTGAACCTTGAGCGCAGTATGCCAATGGGAGGCAGAATTGATGGGCATTTGGTGCAAGGCCACGTTGACCAAACAGGTACATGTGCTGCCGTTGCAGAACAAAATGGAAGTTGGGCATATCGCTTCAATTATGCCCCTGAGGGAGGAAATGTAACTGTAAAAAAAGGCTCTATTTGTATCAATGGCGTGAGCTTAACGGTGGTAGATTCTGGTGAAGGTTTTTTTAGCGTAGCAATTATTCCTTACACTTATGAACATACCAATTTCCATACACTCAAAAGTGGCGATATTGTCAATCTAGAGTTCGACATCATCGGAAAATACGTGCAAAGGATATTACAAGCACAGCAATAAAAGTTATTTGGCTTTGTTACTGCACACAAAAGAATAATTGTTACAAAGGATAAGTTGGTTTTATGAAACAACCTGTCCCTTCGTTTTTATTAAGGAATCAGCACACATTATTTTATGTAAGGAGACCCTAAATGCTTAAATTGGTTTTTAGAATTTCTCCTGCACCCCCTTTTCATGGATACTTCAATCGTTGCTGAGTACAATCGCCTAAAACTTATCCTAGAATCGACCTCTGAAGGTTGGTGGGAGTGGGATATTGTGGCAAACACAACTTATCATAGCGACCAATGGTATATGATGCTTGGCTATGCGCCAACGGAGTTTTCTTCTTCGTTGGAAATGTGGCTTACCCTAATCCACCCCAACGATAAAGAAGGCACTTTCAATGCGCAGTTAGAATACATGAAATACGATAAGAAATGGGAATTGATTTTTCGGATGAAATCGAAAGAAAATGGCTATAAATGGATATTATCGAGGGGGAAAGTAGTAAAACGAGATGCGTTAGGGAATGCCATAAAAGCCGTAGGAATCCACATTGATATTACCGAAAAAAAACAACTTACCGAACTAGAGGAGAAATATCAACGAAAAGAAGAACTTTTAAATGGCTTTATAAAAGTTGCTCATTCCTCTTTTAAAATTTACGATTTTATAGAAAGTAAATTCATTTATAATTCGGGGGCTATTCTAAAGAATTTGGGCTATACCAAACAGTTTATCGAAGAACTTGGCAAAAATTTCGTCCTTCAACTTATCCATCCCGAAGACCAAAAAAGCTTTCACGATTATATAAATTTGCTAAGAGCAAGCCCTCATAAAAAAAACTATAAAATAGTATTTAGGGTAAAGGCAAAAAGTGGGGAATACCGTTGGTTATCTTCGCAAGATTCTATTTTAAGAAGAGACGAGAAAGGTAAATCGACTCAAATAGTTGGGTCTATTATCGACATTACCCAACAGAAAAATTTAGAAACACAAATAGAAGAGCATATTACCTATTTAGAGGGATTATCTTACATTAACTCCCATGAAGTAAGAGGCCCTGTAGCAACACTCTTAGGATTGATTAACTTAATTAAAGCGGAAAATCATGACATACCTGCCGATGTGCTCGTGAACTACCTTGAAAGGTCCGTTTTAAAACTCGATGAAATCATTAAAAGTCTCAACACTGAAATTGATGATTTACTGAATAAAAAAAGAAAATAGTTTCCACCTTAACCTCAAAAAAATATGCAGAATTTTAAAGCACTTTTTCCCCTTCTATTATTATTTTTTTCATTTTCTACTTTGGCGCAAAAAATGGAAATTAAATTGGATCACTACGCCATTTTAGTGCAAGATTTAGACAAAAGCTGCGATTTCTACCAAAAAATTATAGGATTAAAGGAGATAGAAGACCAAACGAAAAAAGACCATATCCGGTGGTTTTCGATGGGTAAAAAAGCCGAACTCCATATTATTGAAAGCAAAGAATATAAAATCCCCGACGAGAAAGGAGTTCATTTAGCGCTACGCACGGCAAATCTCGATGCCTTTATAGAACATTTACGAGCCAACAAAATACCCTTCCAAAATTGGTATGGAGAAGACAACACTACTAACGATCGCCCCGATGGTATCCGCCAAGTATATCTTACAGACCTCGATGGCTATTGGATAGAAATTAATGGGAAATAAGTAAAACCGACATTAGCCGTGGTGTGAAAGAAGAATTTGATGGATAGAAAAATGATTATTTTATTTGCCACAAACAAAAACTCGTGCCACGACTTAACTTATTGTTTGTTAGTAACTTACTTAGAGCATGTTTAAGTTTTTGTAAGCATTTGAAAATAAGAAATTTAAAG
>CAZFQW010000244.1:0-5824 GCA_964521225.1 uncultured Roseobacteraceae bacterium | reverse complement strand
GTTGATGGATTCTTTCTCTATTCTTATTCATTAGGCTTAGTGTATAATTCTGTAAAAGAAGCCTTTTCGCTTTAGGCATCCATTATCATTTCTAAATTGAGTAACTTTATCTTAATTTCCCACATTACACATCAATTTACTCTTTAGTTTATAAATAGATATATTGATTATTTACTTGTAATACATGTACGATAAAGAAAAAGATATACTTGAACAGTCGAAAAAAGTCCTTTTTTTAGAGAATCTTGGTCAAGATACCCTAAAGCAAGAATTTTCAATACTTCTCGAAAGTTATGAGAATTTACTTTCGGAGACGGCTTTTATTACTACCATGAGTGATCGTCTTCAGAAAAAGCTCATCAAACAAAAAGACGATTTAAAGGAGAAAAAAAACAGCCTAGAAAAAGCACAGCAGGTAATTTCTCAGCAAAACGATGCTTTGTTAACCTCTAAGAGTAATCTTGAAAAAGAGGTGAAAGAACGCACGAAAGAACTTGAGATAAGAACAGAAGAGTTAGAAAGTGCTTACGAAGGTTTACTAATGGCAAATAGCGAACTCGATAATTTTGCATATAAAGCACACCACGATTTAAAAGGCCCCATTGCCAGAATTATGGGGCTTTGCTACGTAGCACTTCGCGATGTTGAAGATGAAAATGCACTTCAATATTTCAATCACATGTATTTTAATGCCGAGCTGATGCAGGAAATTATGCGCCGGCTGCTTTCTATCAATAAATTGAGGGCAAACACGGTGAAGGTGTATCGCTTCGAATTGGCAGAGGTGATTGCCAAACTCGAAAAATCTTTTGATCAAATTGGATATACCGAATCTATTGTTGTAAAATTTAAGCACCAAGATATTTTACTTTACACTGATTCTAGCTTTTTTGAAGTTTTATTGAGTAATATGCTAGAGTATGCGCTTAAAAATAGCACAAAACCCGATCTTAGTATTAGTAGAGATAAATGCGAGATTTCCTTCAATTTTATTGAGGAGAATTACAACCTGCAAATTTATATTACTTTTACTGGAGAGGCAATTCCCGAACATTTAAGCGAAGAGATTTTTGAGTTATTCCACCGCACCAACCGCCATCCAAAACATACGGGAATGGAGCTTTATACAGCAAATTTAGCGGTAAAAAAATTGGATGGTTTCATAGAACTTATTTCTTCTACAGAGCAGGAAACTGTTTTTAGTATTTTCTTACCGCAAATTGTTGCACCCGAACTTAAACCTGAGTGATGGTAAAAGTATAGTTTTCCATAATCATGTTAGCCAATAAGCTTTTGCAAGCTTTTTCTACCATTCCGTTTGCAGAACTTTCGCTATCGGCATCTACTTCTACCGTAATATGTTTGCCTATTCTTACATTTTCCATTTGGTCTATTCCTAAGTTGTGAAGCCCCAACTGTACTGCTTTACCTTGTGGGTCTAACAATTCTTTTAATGGCATGATGTCTATTTCTGCTCTAAATTTCATGGTTACGCTTTTTTAATAGAATGATTTCAAATGGAGCGAGTTGTTTGTTTTGTTGAATAAACCGCTGCATAACTTACTTTTTTTGCAAGTTTATAATATTCCCTATTAAAGAAAGCAGTATATAGAAAAAAATAAGTAGCGGAATGGCGGCATAAGAGAAAATAAATAGGAAAGGAATAATCGAGGCGATGAATATAAACCGCAATTCGTTGCCAGCCCAACCAAAGCCTTTAAACTTTAAGGCAATTAATGGAAGTGGTGCTAGCATTAATATAGAGAGGGAAACTGCAACGGCAATAAGCACATAAATATTCACAATCCAATTAAAGGAAGGCATATAGTAGGCAATAAAAGGGAGGCTACCAATAAACAATGCAACAGCAGGCGTAGGCACACCAATAAACTGCTCGCTTTGTTGGGTATCTACATTAAAGTTAGCTAAGCGCATAGCAGCGGCTAGGGGAACTAGCCATGCAAAATACTGAACTGTTGAATTGCTTGCGGGGAACAGATGATATAAAATAACGCCTGGCAGTACACCAAAGGTAACCATGTCGGAAAGGGAATCGAGTTCTTTGCCTATAGGCGAAGACACCTTGAGGGCTCTTGCCACAAAACCGTCAAAAAAATCGAAGAACGCTCCCAATAAAATAAAGTAACCTGCAAAAAGCAGGTTACCGTTATAACTTTCATTAATTCCTAAGCAGCCGCATAGTAGGTTTGCCAGAGTAAGCAGGTTAGGGATTTGTTTTTTTATGCTAGAAATCATGCCCAATGGTTAAGTAAAATTTAGCAGGAAGCCGCTCTTTGTCTTCAACTCCCCAAGCGATATCAAACTTGGTGTAGTATCCTAGTAACATAGTGCGTGCTCCAACGCCATAACCTACCAAGAAAGGATTTTTAAAGTTTGATACTTCTGCTGTAAAAGAACCATCTACCACAGTTTCAGTATTTAATGCGTTTTCTTTATTGAATGGGCTTAGGCCTGTCCAAGAAGACCCTACATCGGTAAAGGCAATGAGCTGTAAGTTTCTGAAAAAGTTTGAGGTAATTGTTTTTCTATAGAAATATTTAAGTATTGGGAAACGTAGCTCTGCGTTAAAGAGCATATAGTTCTCTCCATTCCATTTATTGAGATTAAACCCTCTTAAGCTTGTTACAAATTGGCTGAAAAGTAAATCGCTCATATCTTGTGAGCTATTGTTACGCACTACTAATGGGTCGTTCTCCCCGTTTCTATCAATCTGGTTAAACACCCAATTATCCATACCACCTAAAAAGTAGTTTTTCTTGGCTTTCCCCACAAACTGCCCATAACTAAAGCGAGTCGCCAAAATTAATGAGCGATGCAAACGCTGATAGTGTCTGGCATCTATCATAATATTCCCAAAGTTCTTATCACTATCAGAAAGTCCAAAGTGCTGCTCGAAACGTATTTTAGCGCGTGAACCTTCCATCATGTTTACTCCTGTTACTACGCTGTTGTCGTATACAAATTCAGCATTAAAACCTGCGTAATCTACCACTATATCGTTGGTCGTAAGGCTTCCTAAAGTAGTGTTGGTAAAACGAGTTGTAGCGTAGAACGGCTCCACAGAAACTCTGGTGGTAATATTAAATGGGTAAGAAGCAGATGCTTTTACTACATTCATGCTGTACTCGTGGTTAATTACTTCTGTTACTAACTCAAGGTTGTGTCTTTCGTATTTCGCTCTGAAATCAATGCGGTGTTTTAAGTACTCGTACTCAACGAAGAAATTACTGTTATTTAGGTTGGTGAGCCCGAATAAACCGGCGTTAATTTTATGATTTTCGAGCAAATCAGTCATATCAACCTTAAAAAAAAGCCCCCAACCCCTTAGCGGGTCAATAAGTAATGAGGTAATGAATTTATCGGCAGTAAACTGATTTTCGTAGGGGATAGATTTACCAATTTGTATGGGCTTTTCTTCTGCTCTCAATACATCCTCTCCAATTTTCGACTTAAACCTTTCTAAGAAACTGTTTCTTTTGTTATCGGCGCTTTCTGTATTGCTAAACTCGTAATTATCGGTATCAACCTCATCTTTTGGGAGGGTTGGTTTAGCAGATTCAACCGTTTCTGTTTTTACAGTTTCTTCTAATTTATTTTCTGTTTTTATGCTTCCTCTTTGTTGTTTCAAGATTTGGAGTATACGCAAATCGGTAAGTTGCTGGCGAGGTGTTTTGCCTTTAAAGGTACTTTTATCGAAATCGTAATTTTTGAACTTGTAAAGCTTTTCAGTACCACCATTTTTAGCCGATATATACAAGTTGCCTTCAGAAACATCATAAGCCTTTAACCCTTGGCTGAAAGAAGAAATTTGTGTGGTAATACTATCTTCTACATTGAATTTGAATAAGTTAAAGATGCCTCGTCTATCGCTTGAAAACAATATCTCTTTTTCGTTTAAAGGCATGGGTTGGATATCTGCATTTAAAGTTTTTGTGAGTGGTGTAAGGCTGGCTTTATTGCCCAAAGTGTAGGTGAATAAGTTGAAACTTTCAAGTTCTATCGCTTTGGTAGTTATTTGGTTTGTAAGGCTATCGCCTCGGTTCGAGCTGAATATAATCTGAGAATCATTGAATAAAAACTTAGGGTTAATATCATCATAAGTATCGTTTGTAATCTGATTGAGTCGGTTAGTCTCGCGGTTTAAATGGAAAATATCATTTTGACCTTTTTTAGAGGCACTTAAAATCATTTGAGTGCCATCCTTAGATATATCGAAACCGGTAATATGAGTGAAATTATTAAATGCTCTTTTTGTTTTTTTCTTAGACTCAACATCTATTTCGTAAAAAATTAGGTTGCCTTCTTTGGGAGCAATTACACCTAGTTTCTTACTACTCACCCAGTCGATTAAAGGCACATTATAATTTACTTTTTGGCTAATAATTTTGTAGCCCCCTTTTAATACAACCTCTTCCTTTCCGTCACTTTTATTTTCTTTTACAATCACTCTAAATCTACCATTGTCGTTTTCGGTATAAGCAATGTATTTATCTCCAGGGCTTACACTTAAAGTATTAAGCACATAGTCTTTTTTATTTTCATTCAATAAGGCTTCTTTAGGAAATGGTTTATACTCTTGCATCACTAATTTCGATTGCTTAGCATAATACTCTCTCCATTCTTTTAAGAACTGCCCATAAGAAATTCCCAAGGTGTTTTGGATACTCGTTTGCTCGTTTCTTACAATGCGGGTGTAGTTAAGGATATGTCCAATATTCACTTTACCGTAACGCTCTGCTATGTAATTCCAGATACTTTGCCCCACCCATTTGGCGTCATCTTCTGTAAGGTTTTCGGGTTTTCGAAGTGTTTTGTTGTGAACCATGCTTCGCATGTAATCGTCCATGCTATTATCCCAACCGTAGGCAATATAATCGGCAGCACCTGCCATAAACCAATCGGGTAGGTTCAGTAAATAATTACTTTGCAAGATTTCCTTTAAGTTACCGCCGTACATCATTTCGAAAATAAGAACATCGGCAATGCTGCGTGTTAATTCTTGCCTGAAAGCAAACTGATTACCCAAAAATGCAACTTCTACTTCAGAGCGTACAAAATTGGTTTGTCCGCCAATGTCAAAACCTTGGTATTTTACCCCAATATTACTCTGAAGCAAATCGCTCATAGAGTTATACAGAAATACTTTTACTTTGCTGTACGGTGAAAAGCTAACCATATCAGTAATTCTATTGAAGTCTTTTTCCGCAAATTCTGCGGCAATAACTGCGGTTTCGTAGCCGCCATCGTAATAGTAAAAATCGAAGTTGGGGGTATTAATAAAACGCCAATCGAAATTTTTATACTGCACTCGGTTTTTACCGAAGCGATCTTTACGAAACTGACTCGTGGCGGGAGTGCAGAAACAAAGGAGGCAAATTAACAAGCTTAAAAGTCCTGTGAGTTTCGCCGATATGTTTATCTTGCTGGTATTTTGTAGCGCTTTCATGGAGTATGGAATATGTGCGTAGTTGGTTATTAGGTACTTAAACTTCTTTGTAGGCAATCTATTTTTTTGAATCTATACAATATAACGGTTTTGTAAAAGTATTGATTTAGGAAAAATGCGAATCAGGAGTTAAAAGACTATTAAAATCAAAAAAAAAACTAAGTAAAAGCATATTTTTTTGTTACCTCAACCACAGGGAGAGAACTATCAATGTTTATTTGTCTTATTTTAAATCCTTCGCAAGCTCAGAATGATATCAAAATTTACTGCTTAGGTTCAAAAAAGAAGATTGTACCCCCCCCCCGATTCGCATTTAGAGCATGTTTAAGTTTTTGTAAGCAATTGAAAATAAGAAAT
>CAZFQW010000243.1:0-5881 GCA_964521225.1 uncultured Roseobacteraceae bacterium | reverse complement strand
ACGGTTTAGAGCCTTTAGAGCCTTATAAGCTAGATTCTCTAAAAGTACTCGGCAGTGTGGGCGAGCCTATTAACGAAGAAGCCTGGCATTGGTACAACTCACATATCGGAAAGGGTAAATGCCCCATTGTAGATACCTGGTGGCAAACCGAAACAGGAGGCATCATGATTTCGCCGATTGCAGGGGTAACCCCAACGAAACCTTCTTATGCTACTTTACCACTACCGGGCATTCAGCCAGTTATTGTAGATAATGAGGGTAAAGAAATTAAAGGGAAAGGTGTAGAAGGAAACCTTTGTATCAAATTTCCTTGGCCTTCTATGTTAAGAACTACTTATGGCGACCATGAAAGGTGCCGCCAAACGTATTTCTCTACTTTTAAGGGATTGTATTTCACAGGCGATGGCGTAAAACGCGATGCGGAAGGTTATTACAGAATTTTAGGCAGAGTAGATGACGTAATTAATGTTTCGGGGCATAGAATGGGTACTGCCGAAGTAGAAAATGCAATTAACGAACATCCGAAAGTAGTAGAATCTGCCGTGGTGGGTTATCCGCACGAAATTAAAGGACAGGGGATTTATGCCTACGTAATCGCGAACCTTACCGACCGGTCCGAAGAAAATCTAATTCAAGAAATTAAAATGACGGTTAACAACATTATTGGGCCAATTGCCAAACCTGATAAAATACAAGTGGTCGCTGCACTACCCAAAACACGCTCGGGTAAAATTATGCGTAGAATCTTACGGAAAATTGCAGCGGGCGACACTAATTTTGGCGATACTTCTACGCTACTAGATCCAAGTGTGGTAGATACTATTCTAGAAAATGCAAGCAAAGCAAAATAGCGTATTGTAATTATTGGCTAAACAAAACTCCCTTTTCTTACTTGAAAAGGGAGTTTTTTTATTGGAACAGTTGCTATCATAAAACTTACTTTTTTCGGCTTGCTCCGCGAACCATTGCTTCAATCTGTGTCCACATTTCTGCTGGGATTTCATCGAAGCCGCTAAACTGGCCTGCACCTTTTAACCACTCGCCGCCGTCAATAGTTACCACTTCGCCATTCACATAAGCAGAGAAATCGGAAACTAAATATGCTGCGAGGTTGGCTAACTCTTGGTGGTCGCCTACGCGCTGCATCGGAATTCTTTTCATTGGATCTACCAAATGGCGCATATTTTCGGGGAATAACCTGTCCCATGCCCCTTTGGTTGGGAATGGCCCGGGTGCAATAGCATTGCTTCTTATGCCGTACTTACCCCACTCTACTGCCAACGATTTTGTGAGGGAAAGCACCCCCGCCTTTGCACAAGCCGAAGGCACTACATAGCCAGAACCGGTCCAAGCATAGGTAGTAACAATATTTAGGAAAGAACCTTGTGTTTTCTCTTCAATCCATTTTTTGCCCACACACAAAGTGGTATTGTAAGTACCCTGTAAAACAATCCCTACAATAGTATCGAATGCTTTAGGGCTTAATCTTTCCGTTGGGCTAATGAAATTTCCTGCGGCGTTGTTTACGACAACATCTAGCCCTCCTAATTTTTCATATATCGTATCAACCACCTTTTCTACATCTAGGTAATTTCTTACATCGAGTGTAATCGGGAATACCTCGCCGCCCGTTTCTTCTTTTAGTTCTTGTGCTGCTTTCTCTAGTACATCCATTTTACGGCTGGCAATTGCCACTTTAGCACCGAGTTCTAAAAAGTATTTAGTCATCGACCTGCCTAGCCCTGTACCGCCTCCCGTTACTAAAATCGCCTTCTCTTTTAAGGCACCTTCTTTAAGCATTGGTTCTGTGTTTCTCATTAGTTAATCTTAATTTTAGTGATGAATTCTTTTGAAAAATGAGCCTCAAGTTAATCATTATTTTGAGTTTCAAATCAAAACTCAGCATAAACTTCCCGCTGAATCCGCTTCTTAACGCAAGCGTTCATCCCTGAGTGCTACACCCCCTAAAAAGTAGCTGCTGCGATAAAAAGAAAAGGGCTTGAACGCCCAATACCCAAAAAGCCATGCGATTCTGCTTTTTGAATTGTAAAAACTGAAACAGCAGACAGATAAAAAAGGAAATAACAAACCAAGCGATGAAGTTTAAAACAGGAATATCTTCGCTCAGCCAAGTCCAAAAGCCCAACTGAATAGCCACGGGTTCAATGAGCCAGTCGAGTGCCGTCATCATAAAAGCACCAAAAAATGTTCTTAATACAATATTTTGTATGATTTTAGTGCCGATAATACTGGCAGAATAGGCAAGAACTAGCCAGTTTAATCCTATTAAAATAGGTACTTCGGCTATTTTGAAACCGAGCACTTCCCCGTAGTAATATTCTCCGAAAATAACGCCTGTTTTTACCCCCAATACCTCTACCCCAAAGCCAATGAAGAAACTGGCAAAAAAGAAAATATAAAAGGCTTTGTTCCACTCTTGGTGAAAAGTAAATAAGAGTGCAGCAGTAAGAACAAGGTTAAGTGGCGTTAGCGAAAGAAACGATGGAAAAGGAGTGAGTATTTGCAGCCATTCGTTCATTATAGGCAGGTGCATTCCTAAAAGCCCAAAGAAATGAAGTGCGATGAGTAGTGTTACTGCGAACTTAAATCCACGTTTCTTCCTTTCCACTGATTTTCTTTTTTTAGTTTCCTGATAATGGAGCTGACTGCTATTTGTAGCGTTGCGAATATTCGAAGGGGGTGAGTCCATAAAAGCATTAAAAACGATTGATTGCTTAACTGCGCCAAACCAAAATTTGTTAGAAGAATTATAAAAACAGCAGGTGCTAGAAGTACCGGTTGAAAAAGCCCTACGATTACCCATCCAAAAATTAAAATGAAGAGGTAAAAAAGTACCCCAAATATATTCCCAAAACCTGCTAAGAAATTTTTGCTAAACCCTCCGACAGCATCGGGGTAGCTCGTATACATTCTACACCAAATTAATCCGCCTCCTAAAAAAGTAGCCGCTCGTTCTCCCCTCATCTTCATTTCCCTTACAGTCTGAATATCCTCTGCTACTTTATTTTTTACGATTTTATGCCACTGATATTTCCTGTAAATTTTAGCATCGAACAACATGAACTGCCCGTTTGCTGCTGCTAAAGAAGGGAATTTGAACCGATGAATTAGAAACAAGGGCAAGAGTGTAAGCAAAAGATAGTGCATAATGGGTACTGCTACTTTCTCTCCTTTGGTAACTAGCTCTTGGTCGGGGAAAATGGAAAGTAACCCTAAGTGTTTTACTGCAAGCTGATGGGTGGTAGCTTCAATTAAACCTTTTTGTGGTTTTACATCAGCATCTGCAAACAGAAAAAAATCGCCTGTGGCTTGGGCAGCAAGCTGGTGGCAGGCAAAGTTTTTACCAAGCCATCCTTTGGGCAAATCAGTTCCTTGTAGCAGTTTTAGTTTCGGGAAATCTTGCTGCATTTTAAGGACCAACGCCCCTGTGCCATCGTCGGAGTGGTCGTCTAGTACCAACACTTCATAAATTTGTGGGGAAAGCGCTTTCCACGCTAAAAGTGTAACAGGCAGATTTTCTATCTCATTTCTTGCAGGAATTAATACCGATATTTTCCCGTGGAAGGGCTTGCTCGCTTTCCGCAGCCTAGGGTCTTGCCATAGGTTCAGCATCACCACAAAAAAACGAATACATAGGAAGGCAAATACAAAAAAAGCAGTTATATCGAGTATATTTAGCGGCATATAAATAGAGTAACTAACAACTTAGCGGTTAATAGAGCGTGTAATTTATTATTTTCATGTTCCTAAAGCTACAAGCACTAATTTTGGGTTTAGGAACTATTATAAAACAATTACGACGAATTTTGGGAGAGTCAGCAAAATAACCCTAGTTCAAAATGCGATACTAAACATTCAATACTTAATTTATGAGAATCGATATCATTACTTGTTTGCCTCGTTTGTTAGAAAGCCCTTTTGCACATTCAATTTTGCTTCGGGCACAAAATAAAGGCTTGGTAGAAGTTGTTTTGCACGATTTGAGGGATTATGCCATCAACAAACACAAACAAATTGACGACTATGCCTACGGAATGGGTGCCGGGATGGTCTTGATGATAGAACCAATCGATAAGTGCATTACAGAACTAAAGGCGCAGAGGGAATATCAAGAAATTATCTACATGACCCCCGACGGGGAAGTTTTTAATCAAGGAATGGCAAATCAGTTGGCATTGCAGCAAAACCTCGTTATCTTATGTGGGCATTATAAAGGAATTGATGAACGGGCAAGAGAGCATTTTGTAACCAAAGAAATTAGTATTGGCGATTATGTACTTTCCGGGGGAGAATTAGCAGCGGCAGTAGTTTCAGATGCAATTATTAGGTTAATCCCCGGTGTGTTATCCGATGAAACTTCTGCCCTGACCGACTCGTTCCAAGATGGTTTGTTGGCGCCCCCTGTTTACACTCGCCCAGCGGAATACAAAGGGATGAAAGTGCCGGAAGTGCTTACCTCGGGGCATGAAGCAAAAATGGAGGAATGGCGAACAGAAAGAGCAATGGAGAGAACAAAAATCCGCCGCCCCGATTTGTACAAAAAAATTCAAGATTCAGATTTCAACCCATCGTAAAAAGAGGGTTTTTATTATAAAATAACAACCCGTGGTAAAAAGCACTAATTCACTTGATTTTAAGAAAATATGCTTGGTAACTTCCATAACTTTCAAAGAGCCAGAAAATTAACTATAATCATACAGCGGCATTCAACTTCTACGAAAAAATTAAAACTATTAATCCATGAAAAAGATATTTTTATTCATCTCCATTGTTAGTATGCTTACAGCTTGCGGCGATAGTTCTAAGCAAGAAAACCAAACTACTGATACCACTCCAACTCAAAACACACCCACACAGCAGCCCACACAAGAAGCACCTGAAAAAGAGGTGGCAGAATCGGTTACTCTCGGTACTTCTTTTAGCGATTTTTTCGCTAAAAACTTTGTAGGCAAATCGAAAAAAGGACTATTAAATGGAATTAACGCTTCCATTCACGAACCTACCGGTATTTACATGATCCATACGATGGGGGCAAATCCTGTGATTGCCTCTTACCAAAATGCAGCGCAGTTACAAGAAATGCTACCGAACCTAGGCAGTATTTTAGAAGATATTAATTGCGAACTATCCGAAGAGTCTTTACCTGTGCTTAACAACGAGGGAAAATTTGAGAAAAAAGGCTGCTTTACAGAAGGCGTTTCGGGAATCAATACACTCTCAGAAAAATATGCTGAAATAGGCGATTTATTGATGTTACAATACGAAGCGTCAGAACTTGCGGAAGCTGCCAAAGCCGATGCCATGATTTCTCAAATGGTACTTTTAACCGATGCCGGCGTTAAAATGGGGTTTGCCCAAATAGAAGGAAAATGGAAACTAATTATGATTGATTTATATAGTTTTGAAATGGGGGTTTAAGTGGATTTTAGCATTAAAGTGATTTTTACGTCGAAACCGGGCAAAAAGAAAAAGACTAGATTCAGAGAACCTAGTCTTTCCAGCTTTAACAATTAAACCAAATAATCCTTAAAAATTTTACCACTTATAAACTCGTTGTAATTAAGTGATTTACTTAATCACACATCCAATGATACGAAAGGAGTAAATGCCCGATTTTTTTATTCGCCGTAGTAAGAAATATTTAAGACGAACTTGCCTAAAATTTCGATGAATTTTTTTGGGAGTTTTACAACAGTGCCCTGAGTGTTTCAATGGTATCGGCATCTTCTATTTTTTTATCGGTTCGCCAGCGCAGCATGCGAGGAAAGCGCAACGCTACTCCCGATTTGTGCCGGTTCGACTGCTGAATGCCTTCAAAACCAATTTCAAATACTAACTGGGGGGTTACAGTTCTTACAGG